>CAYJTX010000116.1:0-8920 GCA_964372615.1 uncultured Bacteriovoracaceae bacterium
TTCGTCCGGAGGGTCCGTCGCTGTCATAGCCGCCTCTGGAAGCTCCCCCCCCCCATCCCCCTAGAGCTTCCAGAGGCGGACCCCTTACTTACGTGAGAGGCTTATATGGAAAACCACGCGCTGCGTCAATAATTAGTCTATTTATTTCAAAGAGTTATTAAATCACATACTGAGAAATATTCGCTCCAGAGAGAACCTCTCTCGGGAGGCGCGAACCGACCTACGCAACCGACGGTGGAGACGACGAAAAGGGAGCGGCTCTGTTTTGGGGTGATGTATCCTACGACGAGAAATGCCCAAGCTGTCGCCGAAAAATACCTGGGTCTGCACGGAAGAGAAGACGCTCCTGAGCTCTCCGGTCATGGAGATCGTCCAACGCGATTGTCAGTCCAGCGAGGATGGCCGGCCTCATCGGTTCTTTCTTTTCCGTTCGCGAGACTGGTGCAACGTCATTCCAGTCACGGAAGGCGGCAAGGTCGTGATGGTTCGACAGTACCGCATCGGAATCAGCGCCCATACGCTGGAGATTCCGGGGGGTGTGAGCGATCCCGGGGACGCCGACGGTGCGGCGGCAGCCGTGAGGGAAATGACCGAGGAAACCGGGTATGTGCCCCTGCCCGGCGCCCGCTGCGTCGACCTCGGCTGGTCCTACCCGAACCCAGCGATCCAGGACAATCGAGTCCACTCCTTTGTCGTTGGCCCCGTTCGGCTGGAAAGGAAGCAGAAGCTCGACTCAGGCGAGATGATCGAGGTCGTCGAGGTCCCGATTGCCGAGATTCCGGAGCGGATCGCGAGCGGGGAGATTCGCCACGCGTTGATCCTGAACGCGTTCCTGCTGCTGGCTCTCAGGGAGAGCTCGGTCGGCGACATCTTGAAACGGACGCTGAGCGCGTACTCCTCTTGAAAGAGGGCCGACCGATCAGTTACCTCCAGGGCAACACATATGATGAAATTCGCGATTGGATGGACGGCTTTGGTTTCAATTCTGCTGAGCTCGGGAGCCGGGGCGGCTGACTTCCGCGTCGGCCTGGTGCTGGACAAGGGCGGCAAGGACGACAAGTCCTTCAATGCGTCGGCCTACCGGGGCGCCCTGGAGGCGAAGGAGAAGCTCGGGGTCTCGATCAAGTACGTGGAGGCGATGGACGACAACGCGTTCGAGACGCTGCTTCGCTCCTTCGCGCAGAAGGACTTCGACATCATCATCGGGATCGGGATCGCGCAGCAGGAGGCCGTCAGGAAGGTCGCCGGGCAGTTTCCGGATAGGAAGTTCGCCATCGTCGATGCCGAGGTGGCGTTGCCGAACGTACGCTCCCTGCTCTTCGAGGAGCACGAGGGCTCTTACGTGGTCGGCGCGATCGCCGCCATGGCCAGCAAGACGGGCAAGCTCGGATTCATCGGAGGGATGGACATCCCCCTGATCCGCCGCTTTCAGATGGGCTACGAGGCCGGGGCGCGGAAGGTGAATCCGAAGGCCAAGGTCGTCGCCAACTACGTCGGCGTGACCAGCGACGCGTGGAACAACCCCCCGAAGGCGAAGGAGCTCGCGATCGCCCAATACGATTCCGGGATCGACGTCGTGTTCGCCGCGGCCGGAGCCTCCGGCAACGGGCTTTTCGACGCCGCTGAGGAGAAGAAGAAGTTCGCCATCGGAGTCGACTCCAACCAGAACTGGATGAAGCCGGGTCTCGTGTTGACCAGCATGCTGAAGCGCGTGGACGTCGCGGTTTTCGAGGCGATCGGGGCCGTGAAGGATGGCACGGCCGACTTCGGCGGGACTCGGCGGTATGGCCTCAAGAACCAGGGGATCGACTACGCGGTGGACGAGCACAACGACAAGCTGCTCGTCCCGGCGATGCGAAAGCGCGCGGACGAGCTCAAGTCCCAGATCATCGCAGGCAAGATCCGCGTGCCCGACTTCTACGTCGAGGGCGCCAAGGCCAAGAGGTGACCTTCGCGGTCGAGCTCGTCGCGCTGACCAAGCGTTTCGGCGAGGTGCGCGCCAACGACGGGGTCACCCTTCGGGTTCCGGGGGGCACGATTCACGGGGTCGTGGGGGAGAACGGCGCCGGCAAGTCGACCGCCATGAAGATGCTCTACGGGATGTTTTCGCCCGACTCGGGCGAAATTCGCCTGGACGGCGTCGCGTTCCGCTGGCGCTCGCCCGAGGACGCAATCCGGGCTGGCGTCGGCATGGTCCATCAGCACTTCATGCTGGCAGGCCCGCATTCGGTGCTCGACAACGTGGTCGTGGGCGCCGAGCCCGCGGCGGCCTCATTCCGGTTCCTCCCGCGGTCGTTGCGCCCGATCGACCGCGCGGGAGCCCGTCGGCGCATCTCGGAGCTCTCCACGCGCCACGGCCTGCCGGTCGATCTCGACGCGGCGCTCGAGCGCCTGCCGGTCGGC
The DNA here is from genome assembly GCA_964372615.1 of uncultured Bacteriovoracaceae bacterium. Lineage (GTDB taxonomy): Bacteria > Bdellovibrionota > UBA1018 > UBA1018 > UBA1018 > CAYJTX01. The sequence continues at coordinate 2,404 of CAYJTX010000116.1, forward strand.
CTGCAGCAGAGAGTCGAAATTCTGAAGCTTCTCTACCGGGAAGCCCGCGTGCTGATCCTCGACGAGCCGACGGCGGTGCTGACGCCCCAGGAGGTGCAGGATCTCTTCTCGCAGCTGCGGCGCCTCCGCGACGAGGGCAAGACGATCCTGATCATCACCCACAAGCTTCGCGAGGTGCTCGAGCTCTGCGACGGCGTGACCGTTTTGCGCGGGGGGAAGAGCGTGGGCGAGGTCGCGACGGCGGGCACGAGCCCCCAGGAGCTCGCCGATCTCATGGTCGGAAGAAAGGTGAGCTTGTCAGTCGAGCCGCCGCCCCCGGCGGAGGCGGGCGAGGCGGTCCTGGAAGTGCTCGGCCTGACCCTGCGCTCGGCCTCCCGGGCATCGGTCCTGCACCGTCTCTTTGACGTGACCTTCGACGTGAAAGCCGGAGAGGTCGTCGGGATCGCGGGAGTCGAGGGCAACGGGCAGTCGGAGCTCCTCCAGGCGTTGCTTCATCCGGGAGACCCCGACTGTCGGAGCTCCGGAACGGTTCGAATGCTCGGGCGCGACGTCTCGGACTGGATGGCGTCGTCCGTGCTCGGCCTTGGGGTCGGCTTCGTGCCCGAGGACCGTCACCGCGACGGGCTCTTGCTGGACAGGCCGGTGGAAGAGAGCTTCCTTCTCGGCCTTCACCGAAGGCCGACCTTCGCGGGCCGCGGAGGCTTGCTGCGGGCGCGGGCGGTCCGGGGGGCGGCGGAGCGCGCGCTCGAGGAGTTCGACGTGCGGCCGCGACGTCTGGACGTGCAGGCCGCGAGTCTTTCCGGCGGTAACCAGCAGAAGCTGATCCTCGCGCGGGAATTTCATCGGGAACCGAGGCTCCTGATCGCGGCGCAGCCCACCCGGGGGGTCGACGTCGGAGCCATCGAGCTGATCCATCGGCAGATCCTGCGAGTTCGGGCGGGAGGAGCCGGGGTGCTTCTCGTCTCCTCGGAGCTCGAGGAGATCCTCGGCCTCTCCGACCGCATCCTCGTGTTCTACGAAGGCCAGGTCGTGGCGCGCTTCACGCGCGGCCAGTGCACCGAGCGGGAGCTGGGCCTGCGGATGGGGGGAGGGGTTTCGGCGTGATTCGGCGGCTGGCGCAGCCGGTGCTCTCGGTGGCGCTCGGCCTGGCGGCCGGGCTGCTCGTGACCCTGCTCGCCGGCGAAAACCCGGCGTACGTGCTCGCGATCCTCGCCCGGAGCGCGTTCGGCTCGGGCTACGACATCGGCATGACGCTGTTTTACGCCACGCCGCTGCTGCTGACGGGCCTGAGCGTCGCCGTCGCGTTTCAAGCCGGTCTTTTCAACATCGGAGCGGAAGGGCAGCTGGTCTTCGGCGCCCTGGCGGCGGCCGCGGTGGGCGCGCTCCTGCCCGGCGTCGCGAGGCCGTGGAGCTGGCTGCTCGCGGGTTCGGCGGCGTTCGTCGGGGGGGCGCTCTGGGGCTTCATCCCAGGCTGGCTTCGGGCCCGCCGGGGGAGCCACGAGGTCATCCTCACGATCATGCTCAACTTCGTCGCGGCGGGCCTCTCGAGCTGGGTGACGCTTTATTTATTGAAGGAACCCGCATCCCAGAACCCGGAGACCCGCGCGGTGGGCGAGAGCTACCTGCTGCCGACGTTCAGCCAGCTGGGTTTTGGGTGGTTCGGAGACTCTCCCGTCGGTCCCGCGCTTCTGCTCGCGCTCGCGGCCGCGGCGGTGACCGGCTTCTGGCTGAAGGGAACGGCGCTCGGCTTCGAGCTGAGGGCGGTCGGCCGGAGCGAGGGGGCGGCGCGCACCGCCGGCGTCGATACGGCGCGGATCCGGATTCTCGCGCTGACGTTGGCCGGCGGAATCGCGGGGCTCGTGGGCGTGAGCGAGGTGCTGGGCACCTCGGGGCGCTTCAAGATCGGCTTCTCGCCCGACTTTGGCTTCATCGGCATCGCCGTGGCGCTGCTCGCGAGGAACCGGCCGTCGGCGGTCGTGGCGTCAGCGTTGCTCTTCGGGGCGCTTCACAAGGGAGCGGCTGATCTCGACTTCGAGACCGAGAACGTGACCCGGGACCTTTCTCATATTCTGCAGGCGCTCGTGATTCTCTCCGTGAGCGCCGACGGACTTTGGGCGTGGGCGAAGAGGCGGGGGACGCATGCCGGAAGCTGACGTGGGATTCTGGACGGCGGCGCTCGCCATGCTTACGCAGCTCGGGGCTTCGACCTTGCGGATGTCGACGCCGCTGATTTTCGCGGCGCTCGGGGGTTACCTGAGCGAGCGCGCGGGAGTGGTCAACATCGCGCTCGAGGGGTTCATGCTGCTCGGCGCGTTCGCGGCCGCGGCGGCGACGGTCGCCACCGGATCTCCCTGGGCGGGGCTCGGGGCCGCGTTGGCGGGCGGGACGGCGGCGGCGCTCGTCTACGGGCTCTTCGTCATCCGCCTCCGGTCGGACCAGATCGTGGCCGGTACCGCGTCGAACATGCTCGCGCTGGGCGCGGCGCCCTTTCTCTGCAAGATCCTCTACGATTCGACGGGATCCTCGCCTTCGATCCCGCTCGCCGACCGGTTCCAGCTCTTCCCGATCTTCCTGGCCTGGGCGCTCGTGGTGGCCCTCCATTACTGGACCTACCTCAGTCCCGGCGGTCTGTGGCTCCGGTTCGCCGGCGAGCACCCGAAGGCGCTCGAGTCGGCTGGCGTTTCGGTGGAAAGAGTCCGCTGGCTCGCGGTCGCGGCGAGCGGCGCGCTGGCCGGCCTCGGCGGGGCGACGCTTTCCATCTGCCTCTCCTCGGCCTATTCCAGGAACATGACCGCGGGCCGGGGTTTCATGGCGCTCGCGGCGCTGATCTTCGGGAAGTGGAGGCCCGTGCCTGCGGCTGCCGCCTGTCTCCTGTTCGGATTCGCGGATGCCGTCCAGATCCGGCTGCAGGGGGTCGTTCTCTGGGGACGCGACCCGGTTCCGGTGCAGTTCATCCAGATTCTTCCCTACGTGGTGACGATCGTCGTTCTGGCAGGGTGGGTAGGTCAGGCAAAGGCTCCCCGGGCGCTCGGTCTCGCTTTCGGGAAAGGCGAGCGGTGACGCGAGGAATATCACGTTGTAGAATGCTGCGATGACTCTGAGTCGACACCTGCTTCCGGTCCTGCTGGTCGGGACCCTGCTGGGGGGCCGCGCGGCCTGGGCGCTTCCCGATTTCGACGCGGGCGATGTCTCCGCTCTCACGACCGCGAATATCGAGTCGCTGATTGAGACCGTCGCGATCGGCACGGATCACCGGGCTTACATGACCGCTCGCCCCATGGGCGTGACCGGAATCGACGCGGGCCTCGAGGTGACTCTTTTCCGGGTGCCGTCGGCGTTCCTTGACGCGATGACGGCGGCTGGAATCCCTACGGGCGTGCCCGCGCTCCTGCCCGTACCGCGGTTGAATCTTCACAAGGGCTTTCCCCTGGGGCTCGACCTCGGCTTCAGCTTCGTGACCATCCAGGGGAACCGGCTGCTCGGGGCCGAGATCCAGTGGGCGTTTCTGCGAACCAAGCCGCTTCTCCCGTTCGTCGCCTTGCGGACGAGCGCGACCCTGAGCCGGCTCTATTTTATGAACACGAGAACCTATAAGGCGGACCTCCTGGCGTCGAAGGGAATGGGGCCCCTCCTCGAGCCGTACGGCGGATTCGGCCTGCAGTTTTCCTCAGGCGACCTCAATGTGCCGGTGGGCGTCCCCGGCGGCCTGCAGCTGACCGTCGCGGGTCAGCAGTCGTCGACGGATCCGCATGTCTTTCTCGGGCTTGCCATCAAGATGGTCCTTTTCAGAGTGACGGTGGAATATGACTACAGCTTCGCGGGAATCCAGTCGTATGGCCTCAAAGCCAGTATCGGCATCTAAGCCTGCGTGGGTAGTGCTTGCGTGCGCTGGCGCCCTCGGGCTTTCGGGCTGCGCTGACGCAGGCAGGTACTGGCAGCAGCTCCAGAAGGAAGTCGACGCGCTCCTCATCGTGCTCAAGGGAGGACAGAGCCCGCTTGCGAAGGGCAGTCCGGCTCCGACGGGGGCCGCCAGTCCCGTCGTCACGGCCGCCGCGGGTCTCGACGCAAGCGCCCAGTCGAAGATCAACGCCGAGCTTCTTCAGGAGATGTACCGCATCGTGCTCATCCGCGAGCCGAAGGATCGCAGCGAGTTCGGCAGCCTCGTCGACACGCTCAATCAGGGGGCGTCGTTCGAGGGTCTTTACAACGGTTTCACGCACTCGGCGGATTACCGCCAGATGGAACACGCGAACCCGGGCGCGTCGCCGGACGCACTCAAGGTATTCGCAAGCGAGCTGGCGGAGCTCGAGGCGGAGCTCCCCGAGCCGACCGAATTCACGGAAAAGTCGGCGCTTCCTCTCGCCGCGGCGGTCCAGCCGGGCATGGAAGGGGGCGGGGGCGGGCAGCCCGCCGCTGCACAGGGTCCGGAAGGGGTTTCCACCCTGGAATTCGGGAAAAAGGAAGAGGCGCCGCCCGCTCCGGTCGCGGCCGCGCCTCCCGCGGCCGACGCGATGACGCCCGCCTCCCCGAAGCCCTTCGACAAGGCCGCGGCCGAGCAGAGGTACCTCCAAATTTTCATTGGCGCGTCGATCTACACGATGAAGCGCGTGCTCGGGGACTCGGCCCTGCGGGTCATGGAGGTGAAGCGCGAGTATACCGAGAAGTTCGCGCTCTGGTACGGGAAATGGGTGCTCCGCATCTGCGGCCGGAACGTCGATTTCGGCTTGGGTCTGCGCAACAAGGCCGACGAGCAGTTTCACTACAAATGGGCGCTCGCGGCGGCGCCCGATCGCCTGCAGTGGGAGGTACTCAATCGCCTTCACCGCGTGCTGAACGACGCCAACAGGCAGAAACAGTAGCGAGGGCACGATGGATCCGGTCATCATCACCTGCGCCATCACCGGTGCCGAGACAACGCGCGAGAGGCAGCCGAACCTTCCGCTGACCCCCCGTGAACAGGCGGCGGCGGCCGAGGAGGCCGTTCGGGCGGGCGCGACCGTGATCCACCTTCACGTGCGAGAGGACGACGGTCGACCGAGCCAGAGACCGGAGCGCTTTCGTGAGGCGATCGAGGGCATCCGCGCTCGCGTCCCCGACGTGATCATCCAGATCTCCACGGGAGGCGCGATCGGCGAGTCGATCGACAACCGGGCCAAGCCCCTCGCGCTCGGGCCGGAGATGGCCTCGCTCAACCTCGGGACGATGAATTTCGGCGAGGAGATATTCTACAACCACCCGCGCGACATCGTGGGCCTCGCGGCCAAGATGAAGGAGCACGGAGTGGTGCCCGAGCTCGAGGTCTATGAGGCAGGAATGGTCGAGAGCGCCCTTCGTCTCGCGAAGCAGGGCATCCTGCGCGAGCCGCTGAACTTCCAGTTCGTCCTGGGAGTGCCGGGCGGGATGTCGGGCGAGCCGGCGAACCTCATGCACCTCCTCGCGCTGCTTCCGCAGCGGGCGCACTGGGGAGTCGCGGGCGTGGGTCGTTTCCAGCTCCCCCTCGCGGTGCAGGCGCTCGTGCTTGGAGGCCACGTCCGCGTGGGTTTCGAGGACAACATCTACTACCGGAAGGGAGAGGTCGCGAAGTCCAACGCCCAGCTCGTCGAGCGGGTAGTCAGGGTGGCGCGCGAGCTCGACCGGCCCGTGGCGACGGCCGCGGAGGCGCGGAAGCTGCTAGGGATCTCGTCATGAGTACCGGGTGAGCGGAAAATGTTCGTCATTCAAAGGCAGGAAAGCTTAGGGGGTTCGAGGCTGGAGCTCAAGCTCGTGGGGGAGCTCGATGGCACGACCGACCTCGCGGGGGCCGTGGGCCCGATCTCACCGAGGGTGAGCGACGTCTGGGTCGACTGCGCCGGAATTTCCCGCGCGATCTCGGCGAGCATCACGTCGTGGATGGGTTTTTTCAATGGGCTTACCGCGCGAGGCATCTGGGTCAAGTTCATCGACTGCTCCGAGGCGATCGTGAACTTCCTCAACGTACTGTCGAACTTCGCGTGCGGCGGGCAGGTGGTCTCGGTGCTCGCGCCTTTCATCTGCCCCAAGTGCAAGAGCACTGAGATTCATCCGGTGCCTGCGACGTCCATCGGCGACGCCATGAAGCAGGTGAAGGCGGCTCGGTGCATTCGCTGTCTGGGACCGCTTGACTTCGATGATGATCCGACGGTTTATTTCGAGTTTCTGTCGTTCTGAGCTGAAACAGGATCTGAGGTCTTCAACTCACTTCAGACCCGGCACCCTGCTAGTGCCGCGCCCGCGTGGTTCGGGATAGACGCAACGCGCGGGCACGAGGAGCGCGGCTGACCGCCTTCCGCTCACATGCGGGTCGCTGGGTCTCTGCCCCTGGAAAGTGTCCCAATTAGGGACAAAAACGCGCTTGTGACTGGTCAGAACACTGCTTTTGTCCCTATGAGGGACAGCGAGGACCCCTCCTTCAGGACGTCCATCCCAAATCATGCGGTCGCGGCACTAGGAGCCTGTCCGGGTAATCCTCTTTAGGTTCGATTTGGGTTCAGTTTCAGTT
>CAYJTX010000117.1:0-8901 GCA_964372615.1 uncultured Bacteriovoracaceae bacterium
CGGTCTTTCTGAATCCGGCCGGGCTCGGCGGGATCAAGAAGTACTCTCTCCACTATTCGGTCCTCGATCTCGTGGCGTCCAGGGACGCTGTGTTCTCGATTCTGGATGTGGCTTCCTCCCTCGGCGACATCAGCATCGACACGATCAACGAGTACATGGGCGACAACATCTACGCGCAGGCGCAGCTCAGTCCGACGCTCCTCGCGCCGAATCTCGGCGTGGCGGTTCTCGTAGATGGGCAGGTGGCGATCCGTCCCGAGAACCGCGCGCTTCCCGACGTGGAGCTCGGCTATCAGAATACGAATGGAATCCAGGTCGCCTACGGCACGACGATCGGGGGCCGCCTCAGGCGCCGCGGGGAGCTGCGGGTGGGCGTGGGCGCGAAGGTCCTCTGGCGGCGGGGCGGCTACCACCAGCTCGCTCCGCTGACGCTGCTCACGCTGAACCGGAACACGCTCGGTGATCTCACGGGGAACTTCCAGCGGGGCATCGGGTTGGATGCGGGTCTCCAGTATGTTTTCGACCTCAACAGCCGGATCAAGCTGAGCAGCGGCCTCGTGATGACCGACATAGGCGACACGAGCTTCGGGTCCGGCCCCGCGCCCGTGAAGAGCAATCTCAGCTGGGGCGTGGCCGGGACCTACAGCGTCCGGCAGGCAAAGGTGATCGTCGCCTACGACCTGAAGCACATTCGCGAGTCGACCGACTGGCGGAAGAAGAATCACATCGGCCTCGAGGTCGCGCTACCGATTCTCTCGATTTACGGCGGCATCAATCAGGTGTCTCTGACTTATGGAGCGGCGTTCGACTTCTTCCTCTTCCGCGTGACCGCCGCCTCCTACGCCGAGGAGCTCGGCAGCTTCACTCACCAGGACACCGAGCGCAGGTACCAGCTCAGGCTGGCGATGAAGATCAACCTCTAATAAGGGTTCTTCGTGAGAATTGCTTGACGTTTCGTCAGGCAATCCCGGGAAAGGGGAGTGGTTCCCGCAGGATTGCCTGACGAAACGTCAAGCAATCCTGCGGCAGACCACTCCGACGAAGCGCTGGACACTGACGACGCCGCGGGGAGTGTCCTGGGCGACACGCCGCCGGACTTTCTTGCAAAACTGGACGTGGATTCACGGGGATGTGCGACTTCGATGCTGGCGGCCCCAGGCACGGAGGTTGCTCTTCCTATCTCAACCGCCGCAATCGCGCCGGGATAGGGGACTGCAAGTGATGTATCGGCATCTCAAATCCATCCTCGCGCTGGGCGCTCTCGCAGTCCTCGCGCTCTTTGCGATGCGAACGCCGGCCTGGGCCGCAGCGAGCTCCAGCCCCCCGCACTCCTATCGCCTTCGCCTCTTTACGGCTCCCGCCTGGTGCGGCGTCTGTCGCCAGCAGGAGGCCCTGATCGGGAGTCTGCGGCCCCTCGACGGGTTCGACGCCGCAGGGCGTGCGATCCGCTATCTCGAGGTGACGGTCGAAGGGCGGGTTCACCGCGTGGTGCTCGACATTCGCGATATCGATATCGAGAGCAACGCGGAGATGTTCGATGTCCGGGCCTCGAGCGCCGTGGGCGTGCCGTATTACCAGCTGCTCGTGGATGGCCACGTGACTCGTGCCAACGACGAAGCATTCCCGAATTCCGAAGACCTCCTGCGCTTCCTGCGGCGCGGAATCGCGCCGACGCACGCCTGGGTCCTTCCGCCCGCCTCGAACGAGTATCCCTTCGAAGACCGGCCGGAGTACGAGGGTTATGATCCCAACGCGCTGCTGGCATTCCACTCCTCGCCGTTGTCGGAGTACGACCCGCGCCGGGCCGGGCCGGTACCGCCTGGGCTGGTCGAGCAGGCGGTCTCACCCCGGATCGATCCCGTCCTGACGACGATCGCTCTCTAGAACCCCGTAGTCAGCCCGAGCTCGAAGATCTGCCCCAGGTCGCCGTGGTCGACTTCCGGCACCCGCCCCTGAAACACCGCCACCATTCTATCGGGCGAGAAGATCCGCTGCGCGGCTCCCATGATCCTTGCCGGGTCCATCGACTCGAGCCTGCGCAGCCAGTCCTCCGGAGCGACCGGGGTGTCCAGGCCGAGGAGGACGGAGCGGGCCAGATCCAGGGCAAGGCCGGATGGGCTAGCGCCCCGGCGCGTCGCCTCTCGAGCGAGCCAGGAGCGCACCCGCGCGTACTCCTGCGCGTCCAGCGGGGTCGTCTTCATCCGGTGCAGCTCCCGGAACACTTCCCGAACTGCGATTCGGACCTTGTCGGGCGGAACGCGAAACGCCAGATCGAGCACCGAGACGTCGGTCATGCTCTCGAGCTCGAGGGAGAGGTCGTAGAGCATCCCGCGGCGCTCGCGCAGATTTCGCCTGAGGCGCGAGGCGTAGCCCCGGGCGAGCGCCGTCTGGAGCGCGTGCGCCTCGAGGAATCTCGAATCGCGCTCCCCCTCCGCCGCGAACGCCACGCGAACGTCGATCATCGTGGCGTCCGAGCCGTCGCGAAAGCCGAACCACGGGAGACCCGGCAGCTTGGCAGGGTCGAGCCCGGCGATCGCCGGATACTTCAGCCCGGCGTCGTTGGACTCGGAGTCGGATAAAAACGCCGGCTCCCCCGGCCGGCGATTCTCGAGCGTCGAAAGCGCCGCTCCGGCCTCTCGAAAGAAAACGACGGGGTCGATGTCGCCGACCGCGACGGCCACCATGTTGTCGGGCTGGTAGAATTCACGAAAATGCTCAAGCAGGTCGTCCTGGCCCACGTTCGCGATCCGTTCGGGCCGCCCGCGCATGGGTCGCGAAAGCGGGTGCCCCTTGAAGAGCGATTCGCGCGTGGAATCGAGGAGCGAAGTGTCCCGCCTCATCTCCTCCAGGAGGATCCGCTTCTCGAGCTCGACGTTCTCGAACAGGGGCTCCTCGAGGATCTTGCCGAGCACGCCCATGGCCCGCCCGAGGTCGCCCGGGAATACCTCCAGGATGAGCGCGGTCTGCTCGCGGCCGACTTCTCCCGCGAGGCCGTCCGAAAACGACTCCAGCGCGTGAGTGAGGAAGAAGCTGGAGGGGTAGGCGCGGCAGCCCCGATGGAGCATGTGCTCGAGCAGCGAGGACATTCCATTCTGGACCTCGGGTTCGTACCTCGAGCCCACCCGAATCGCGAGACAGACGTGGACAAAGGGAGCCCCCGGCATCCGGAGGGCGGCCAGTCGAAGCCCGTTCCGCAGGGAGGAGCTCTCGACCCTCATAGTAGATTACTCGCCAGCTCGGAGAGCTTCGAGCGCTCGCCCTTCGTCAGCGTGATGTGCGCGGAGATGGGCTCGTCCTTGAAACGGTCGACCAGGTAAACCAGGCCGTTGTTGGCCGAGTCGACGTACGGATTGTCGATCTGGAAGCTGTCGCCCGTCAGCACGATCTTCGTGAAGTCGCCGGCGCGCGTGATGATGGTCTTGATCTCGTGGGGCGTCAGGTTCTGGGCCTCGTCGACGATGAGGTACTGCTGCGGGATGGAGCGGCCCCGGATATAGGTGAGGGGCTCGATCTGCAGCAGTCCCTGGTTCATGAGCTCCTGGCAACCCTTGCCCGCTCCCCGGCGGCCCTTGGAACCGGTCGCGCCGAAGAGAAAGTCGATGTTGTCGTAGATCGGCTGCATCCAGGGGTTGAGCTTCTCTTCGATGTCACCGGGCAGAAAGCCGATGTCCTTGCCGAGCGGGAAGACCGGCCGCGAGACGAGCAGCCGGTGGTAGACGCCCTCGTCCACCGTCTTGGAAAGGCCCGCAGCGATCGCGAGCAGCGTCTTGCCGGTGCCGGCCTTGCCCACGAGACTGACGAGCTTGATCTCGTCGTTCAGCAGCGCGTCCACCGCGAAGGCCTGCTCCGCGTTCTTAGGAAAAATCCCCCAGAGGCCTTCGACGGGCTTGAAGATGGGGACGACGCAGTCGAGCTCCTTCGAAAAGCGCCCCATCGCCGTGTGGTTGGGGTTGGCGCTGTCCTTGAGGATCACGTACTGGTTCGGCTTCAGCTGCGTCGAGGGCTCCTTCAGCGAGAGGCGCTTCTGAGTGTAGAATTCGTCGACGAGGTACGCCTCGACGTTGAGCATGGACGTGCCCGAGTAGAGCTGATCGGGTTCGACGCTCGAGGGCTCGTAGTCTTCCGCCAGGATGCCCAGCGCATCGGCCTTGATCCGGAGGTTCGTATCCTTCGTGACGAAGGAGACGGGTCGTCTGGGCGCCTCCTTCCTGAGCGAGATGGCCAGGGCGAGGATGCGGTTGTCGGCCTTGTCCATCTGCAGTTCCATGGGCAAGGGCGCGTGGCTGCCGAGCTCGACCGTGAGCAGGCCGCCGTTGGGCAGCTTCACGCCTTCGGAGAGCTTGCCGTCGGCGCGCATCTCGTCGATGAGCCGCGAGAACTGGCGGGCGTGCCGGCCGTTCTCGCTCATCTCGCGCTTGAACCGGTCGATCTCCTCGATCACCACGATCGGGATCACGACGTCGTTGTTCCCGAACTTGAAGATGGCCTGGGGATCGAAGAGCAGGACGTTGGTATCCAGGATGAACGCTTTGCGCAACTTGGGGCCTCCCCCGGGGGAGGCCCAACGACTCCGCCCCTCACGCGCGATTACATCAGGGAGCGGTCCAGATGGCAAGGGCGGCGAGGCCGTGGCCAGAAGTCACGGACCGCGTCTTCGGCGACACAGGTCCGCAGACGAATCACGAAAGCTAACTTCAGACTCGGGTCGACTGCCGTCACGCTGGTTTCAGGAGGTATCCACCATGCCCTCGGTGTTCCTGGTCCTGTTGCTCATCGTGAGCGGGCCGCCCGCGCACGGCGAAGATTCAACCGCACTCCCATACGATTCCGAAAGCGGCCTGGCGCCTCAGGCGGTTCCGATGGCGTCGGCCGCTGGGCGCACGGCGCCCGAGACCTTAGGCGAAGTTTCGGATCAGAGGCCCTGGCATGTCGGCGACGGCACGGCTGGGTCGGTAGTGGCGAGGTGAGTGTATGAAATACGTGTCAGTGGTGGTGGTTTCGTGGCTGTTCATCGGTCAAGGCGCGTTGGGAGACGATCTCACCGCGGCCCAGTGCCGACTGATCGCGGCGCCCGTCGTGCTGCAGACCTCCAGCGAGGAGCGCTCCGAGGACCTCCAGCGCGAGCGGCGGATTCGGAGGATGGTCGAGCAGGACGTCAGCGACCTGCGGCGACTGCGGGCGAGCCTCATCCCCGCCGAGCGGGCCTACTTCCGGGCGCGAGCAGAAGGGCTTGACGTGACGGAACCCCGGGGGCTTGCGGGGCGAATCGAACGGCTCCAGAGATCCGTGTTCGAAATCGAATGCCGGAGTCCCGCCGATTTCCGGGGAAGGCTTCCCCATTCATTGCCGGAAACCCATCTGCGGAGATTCTGCGGACTGAGGGGACGAGAGACTCCCGACTTCCGGACTCTGCTCACCTTTGGCCGGAGTTACCGCGCGGCCTGGCGTCAAGGCACGGTTGTCGGCATCAACCGCCTCGATTCGCTGCGGGGCCGCTCCCGGAGGCACTTCTCGGTGTACGTCGATCTAGCGACCGGAGACGTCATGAACGCGGATCTGGAGTTCGTGAGAAATTCTGTCGACGCCGGGGGGCAACGGACCTGGGGAGTTCGAGCCATGGGATCGAAGAGGGACGGTACTGCCGGGATCGTCGAGGCGGTAGAGCCGCTCTCTGACTACGTCGATCGAGAGATGGCCCGGGTCTGCGGCGCCCCGGCGGGTCCCACCGAGACGCAGGCCCTTTCAACGGCGCTTTCGCCGCAAGTGAGTCAGGTCGAGGCGGCGGGTCAGGCCGACTCAGATCCTGCAGGCGCTCACGCGGCTCTTTGATGCTTCCAGCAGTCCAGGCGCGTTACCGCGGGTTTTTCTCGAGCTACCTCGAAAGGCGCATCGCGCCAACGGCTTGACGGCGCGGTTCCTTTCACTCCAGGTGAAATCGCTGGGGAAAGACAATTCCCTTCAGTCCAAGGGCGGAACTGTCGATAGAGCAAAGGAATGAATCTGGAAGTCCGCCTCTCCCGCCGCATCTTACTGACCGTACTGGCGAGCTCGTGCTTGATCCCGGCGGCCGCGCTCGCCCTCGAGACCACCCAGCCTCCTCAGACCCAGGAAAAATTCCCCGCCGCCGAAATGCCTGAGCTCGTACGCAAGGAATACACGAAGGAACAGCAGGAGCTCCAAGGCAAGCTCGCCAGAGCGCAGTCGCTCCTCGCGGACCTCGAGAGCCAGAAAGCCCAGGCGTTCGATAAGTCAAAGTCGCTGGCCCAGGTGGACGCCGCGGGCGTCGAGACTCTCAGGAAATTCGACACGCTCCTGACCGTCCGCTACGTCGACGGCGAGACGAAGGAATTCGCGCCGGGACTCGGTCTATCGAACGAGGACGTGGAGAACGTGAACAAACTTTTCGAGAACTTCCTGGCGATGCGCCCGCTCAAGGCGCCCGCGAGCGCCGGCAAGGCGCGACACATGGTCGCGTGGGGCGTCGAGCGGCTCCAGGACGCCGCGAAGACTCACGACTCCCCGAACGAAGATAACAACTCGGAACTCGAGATCCTCGCCCGGAAGATCGCTGAAGCGGCAAAGAACGTCGAACAGGTGAAGGTCCTGGCCTTGAGACTCGGCGTAGAGCTGAGCGACGGCGCGCGGACACCCGCGGCGGAGCCAGGAAAGAAATAGAACGGTTTGTGTTGGAAATGGCGACCGGGTCGCTCGTGTTAGACCCGGCTCAGCGGGATTCTCGTCGACCGACGCCAGCTCACTTTCGGACGGTGATCGCCGCGTTGCTCACTTCCCCGAGCGAGTCGACCACCTGCACCGTGACGGCCCCGGGGCCTCCGTCCGCGTTGAAAACTCCCGTGTCCCGATCGATCGAGCCCGGTCCGGAGAGCACCGCGAACTGGTAAGGCGGCATCCCGCCGATCGCGTCGAAGTCGAGCTGAGTTCCCTGCTGGATTTTCTTCTTCTGCGAGACGATCCGAAGCGTCTCGACGTAGGTGAACGCGCGCGCAAGCACCCCATTTCCTCCGTCCGCGTTCGTGACACTCACGGGACTCTCTCTTCCCGGCGCCGGCCCGGTCACGCAGCTGATTTCGACTGAGCTCACGACTTCGACGCCGCCGCAGTCAGCTCCGCCGAGATGAACGGTGGCGCCGGGGAGAAAGCCGCTTCCGAGTATCCGAAGGGGAGTGCCTCCAGCCGCCGGGCCCGAGGATGGTTCGATCGAGAGGACTTCGGGCCCGCTCGCGGAAACAGCGGACGTCGGCTGGGACCCGGCCGGTTCGTTCACCGGATCGGACGTCGGCTGGGATCCGGCCGGTTCGTTCACCGGATCGGACGCCAAGGTGGGGGCCAGCGACCCATCCGCGCCCGCGACTATCGCGACTGCGTTGCCCCCGGGTTGGACGCACGCCACCCCTGACGACAGAAGCAGCGTCGCGGAGGCTAGAACAGGTAGACTCGAGATCCATTTCGAGGTGACTGACATTGTAATCGGTTGTCCGGAAGTGATCCGCTGACGTTCCGCTTTTTTCCGGACAGTCCTCAGAATACAGCGCGCCGCAGTAAAGCGCAAGCGCGCTGCCTGCGGCGGCCTGCGACCGTGGCGACACCCCGGTCTCTCGTGACCTGCGGCGCCGACTACCGTTACCGATTCTGGTTCACGTACGCGTGAGGAGCGTCCTCCTTCGGCCTGGCGAACCTGCGCTTCATAGGGACCGCGGGGTTCGGCTTGAGCGTGTAGATTTCTCATCCGCTACGAGGCGATGGGTTCCGACTCCTGGTAGCTGTCGTAATCCGTATTCACCGTCCAGAGATTCGTGGTGGCGCCGGGCCCTTCGCCGAGAAGCCGGTCGGAGGCGAGCAGCCCCATGACGATGCTGTGATCCTGGTTGTTGTACTTGAAGGCGCCGTAGCGCCCGATCGGCAGAAGATTCGGGACGGTATCGAGGTAGGTTCGGATGACGCCGAGGCACTCGCGGTAACCGGAGCGGTAGACCGGATAGCACCTCGGCACTCGCTTCACGCAGGAGCGCAGAATTCGGCGCGAGCCGATGAGGCCGGTCCGCGCGATCTCCGAACGCGCCTGCGCCTCGAGGTCCTCGTCGGGGCCGATCCACCTCGCGTCGGCGTCGCTGAACCAGTACTCCAGCGCGAGGATCGTGTTGGGCGAGCCCCGAGTGATCGCCGGGCTCCAGTTTCGGAAGTTCGTGATCCGCCCGGTCGCGAGCTCAGGAGAATGCACGTAGAGCCAGTTGTCTGGAAAGACGCCGCTTCCTTCCACTTCGAGGTACACGAGGGCGGTGTTGCGGAATGCGAGTCGGGACGCGGCCGCGAGCACCTCGGTCGGGGCGTTCTCGAGGGATCTCAGGAGCAGCGGAAGGGGCATGGAGCTGACGACCGCCGAAGCCGGGATGATCTCCCCGGTGTCCGTTTCGACTCCGACCACGGCTTTGCCCCGCAGCAGGACCCGTCGCACAGGCGTGCGCAGGCGGACGCGACCGCCCCGCCGTGCGATCCGCGCAGCCATCCGCTCGTAGACCATGCCCGTACCCTGGGACGGGTACAGGAACCGGTCCGTGAGCGTGCGATGCTTGCCGCCGCCCGGTCCTCGGAGCGAGGTCAGGACCGCCTCGGCCAGGGAGAGCTTCTGGATCCGCTGAGCGGCGAAGTCGGCATCGATGTCGGCGCAGGGGATCCCCCAGAGCTTCTCGCTGTAGGTCTTGAAGAAGATTTCGAAAAGCCTTCGCCCGAACTGAGAGACGACCCAGTCCTCGAATGTCTTGCGTTCGGTCGGCCTGACTCCGGCGAACGCGGCGATCCGCTCGCGCGCGAAGCTCCAGGTGCAGCGGAGGGCCTCCGCCGGTCCCAGGTTCAGCAGCGCGTTCGTCGGCTTGAGCGGGTAGT
>CAYJTX010000118.1:0-8890 GCA_964372615.1 uncultured Bacteriovoracaceae bacterium
CTGACCGTCCCGACCCCCGGCCGTCCAGTCGAGCCGGGAGGCTCGCTTGTGGAGGGGCAGTGGCAAATGCGGTGGCCCCTTCGTGGGAAGGGTTCTGTTTTCCTTGGAGGCCAGAACAACCCAAGGACCTAACGAAGTAGTCCTAGCCATTCAAGCGCGCGGGTCCGCTGGCTGGAACTTGCTAAGTTAAATAATGCTGTCATATTTAACTTATGATCTCAAGACGCCTCGAGCTGCCGCGCTCCTCGGCCTTCCTGTTCGGGCCGCGCATGACCGGCAAGTCCACCTGGCTCCGGCACCACTGCCCGGCCCCGGACTGGCTCTGGATCGATCTGCTGCAGGAGAGCAACTTCCAGCTCTACCTCTCGGATCCCTCGCGCCTTCGAAGGGAGGTCCTGGCGCTCAAGCCGGCGGCGCGCGGAGTGGTCATCGACGAGGTGCAGAGGGTGCCGGCCCTTCTCAACGAGGCGCAAGCCTTGATCGAGGAACGGGGGACCCGGTTCCTCCTGTCGGGCTCGAGCGCCCGAAAGCTCCGCCGGGGCGGGGCAAACCTGCTCGCGGGAAGGGCGGCGGAGCTACGGCTCTTTCCGCTCACGTCCCTCGAGGCCGGGACCGCGTTCCGCCTCGAGGACGCCTTGAAGTTCGGGCTGCTCCCCAAGGTGCACCTGTCGGACGAAGCCGAGAAGAGACGCATCCTCAGGACCTACGTGAGCACCTACCTCCGCGAGGAGGTCCAGGCGGAGGGGCTCGTGCGCAACCTGCCCTCGTTCTCGAAGTTCCTGAGCCTGGCCGCGGAGGCGGTCGGCCAGGAGGTGAACTTCAGCGAGATCTCCCGCGAGACCACCGTGAGGAGCAAGACGATCCGGGAGTATTTCTCCGTTCTCGAGGACACCTGGCTCGGTTACCTGCTCCCGCCCTGGGAAAGGTCGGTGCGCAAGGGCCTGGCCGGCAGCCCGAAATTCTATCTCTTCGACAACGGCGTGGCGAACGCCCTGCGCGAGTCGCTCACCGGGCCGCTCGCTCCCGAGTCGCGGGGCGCCCTCTTCGAGCAGTGGGTCCTCAATGAGATCCGGGCGGAGCTCTCCTACCAGGAGTTCGAGGGCTCGTTCTATTTCTGGAGGGTTCGCGGCGGGTGCGAGGTGGACCTCCTCCTAGCCCGGGGGTCCAAGCCGATCGCGGCGATCGAGATCAAGCACACGTCGAACCCCGGACCGAGGCACCTCACCGGGCTCAGGTCGATCGCGGAGGAATACCCCCGGCTCCCCCGATTCCTGGTCTGCACCGTCGCGCGCCCGGCCTTGGCCGACGGAGTCCGCGTGTGCGGCTATGCCCAGTTCCTCGACGAGCTGGGATCAGGCAGGCTCTTGAAGTGAAGGCCGACTCCGAGATCGCCGCGGCGTAGAAATCACTTCGGCGCGGAGTTGAGCCGCGCGGCGAGGCCGTCGAGCGCCGCGAAGTATCGGGAGCGCACCTTTTCTTGAATCCTCTCGGCCGCCGAACGGTCATAGACTTGGACGGTCAGGTTCCGGTCCTCGATCATCTCGAGCCAAAGGCGCTCCTCGCTGATCAGCCCCGCCTCCAGCGCGAATCGGAAGGCTTCGCGTGGGGATGCCACGGGCCGTCCCTGCGACTGGGCGAGCTTCTGAAGTGCCTTCCAGCCCAGCTCGTAACAGAACTCGAACGTCTTGAGCGCGCCCGTCAGCTCCAGGTCGTTCAGCGAGGGCCTGGCGAGCGCGTCCTCGAGCTGTCGCAGCGAACGGCGCAGGTTCTCCAGGGCGACCCTAGTCTTCTCCGAACCTCTTGCGCTCATAAATCACGAGCCCCTCTCCAGCGATTGTACGGCGAAGCTCCTCGGAGCAGTTGCGCGGGTCGACCAGGTCGAGAGCACGCAAGGTCCGAGCCTTTTCTCGAAAATCCGACGCCAGGAAGGCCCAGCTGTCCGCCTGCGCCCCCTCGAGCTCGAGCGCCAGATCCACGTCCGAATGGCGGCCGAAATCGCCACGAGCAAAAGAGCCGAAGAGCCGCAGGCGCTTGACGGCATCCTGGGTCTCCGCCCAGCTACGCAACGACGCTAGAAAGGCGCTCAGCTCGGACTGTGCCCTCTCGGGAAGACGGCCCATACTCGGCCCAAAGACTAGTCCATCCGACGGAAGATCCCAAGAGCAAGGCGGCGACTTCCGCGCCGGCCATCGCGCGTCTGAAGGGACGCTCGCCCCCTCCGGGTCGACGTACGCTCGGCGCCGGTCACGGCGCGAGCCCCTTCGGAACGCCAGACGCCGACAAGGGGCCGCTCGAGAAGGTGCGGATCAGGGGCGGCTAAACCCCGCCTCCACGAGACCTTTTTTCCACGGAAGGAGCAACGTTCTCCCGATTTTCCGCTCATTCGGATCGAGAGACCAGACGTGACTCTCCGCGGGTACCGTCCAGGCCGCCGCCAGTCGTTCCAAGCCGGCCACCTCGCGCTCCCCGACCCTCGTGCCGGATTTGATCTCCACCAGCAGGGTCTTCCGGCCCGGACGCTCAATGACCAAATCGATTTCAGCATCGTCCTTCGTGCGCAGATAAGAAAAATCGAAATCCAACCTGAAATACTCGTTCAGCCGGAAGGCCTCCAGGATCACCAGATGCTCAAAAGCCTTCCCATAGGCGTAGGTCTGCGGAACCAGATCGGATCGAAGCGTCTGATCCAGGCTGCGCTTGACGCCCGTATCGAATAGATAGAATTTCGGGGCCCCGCGCTGTCGCTTGCGGATCGAGCGATGATAGGGGGGCAGGAAGAATCCCAGGAGCGTGTCTTCCAAAATTTGGAAGTAACTGTGAATCGTCTTGTCGTCAGCCCCGACGTCGGAGGCGATTCTGCTGAAGTTGATGATCTGTCCGTTGGTCTGGGCGGCGACCTTGAGGAAGTCGCGAAACGGATCGATCTTTCGGACGATCTGCTCTACGACAATCTCCTCCTTGAGGTAGGTGCGAACGTATCCGCGCAGATACTCGTGCCGATCGCCGATCTCCGGAAGCTCCAGGAGCTTGGGGAGCCCCCCAAAGGACAATGCCGTCTCGAGATCAAATGCCTCTCCCAGCTCCGCATGAGTCAAGGGGTGAAGGTGATAGCTGAAGGCTCTTCCGCCCAGCATATTGGCGTTCCCGCGCCTGAGCTTGCGCGCGCTTGACCCGGTCAGCGCGAACTTCGTCTTCCTTCGCTCGATCTCCAGTTGAACGACGTCCAGCAGCTTCGGCAGCCTCTGAACTTCGTCGATGACGACCCAATCGAAATGTCTGCGCGAAAGAAGCTCGGACAACTGCTGGGGATGGCGGCGGAAGGTCTCCTCGTCGTCGTCCTTGAGAAGGTCGATCCACAGGGGCTCCCGGCCTAGGAAATCACTTCGAAGGAGGGTCGACTTGCCGGTCCCTCTGGGCCCAAGTAGAAAAAAACTACTGCTTTTACTTGGTATTAGAGACCGAGCGATCATGGTCAGTAAAGTGTACGCCGTTTCCGGAATAAGGTCTACCAGAGTCAAAACCCAAGGCGTTCCACGACGAAATCGACTTCGCTCCCGGCTTCGGTACGATAGAACGAGACCGATGGCTCCTCGCCGAGCGCCCACGCCGAGTGAGTCAGCTGATTGAAGACCAGCGTCTCGAAAAGCAGTCCCTTGCGGTCATCCGAAGCGTCGAACGAGCCCAAGAGGGCGTTCAGCACTCCCGCGTCGAAGAAATAGAATCGTGGATGCCGGGTGAGTCGAACACCGAGATCGCGCGCGGGGGGCGGGGGTCGATGCGCAGTCGGCCAAGGCCGCGTGATCCGCGAGCGGAGCAGGTGTATGCTCCTGCTGCAGGTAGCGGCGGAATAATCCCGTTGCACCCCCGTCCACTTCGGTCTAGAACCTTGGGAAATCAAAGGTTTGGGGCTGTAGCTCAACTGGTAGAGCGCCACAATGGCATTGTGGAGGTCGTCGGTTCGATCCCGATCAGCTCCACCAAACCTTTACAAGCCGGTCCCGCCGACCTGAAACGCCCCACCGAGCTGCCGCGTCAGGAGATCCGCGTCGAACGCCTCCCGGTACGTGTCGCAACCGATGCCACTGAAGAAAACGCGGCCCGAGCGGTACTGCAGCGACTGGTTGTCGTCGGTGTTGGCTTCGACGGCCACCATTCCCTTCACGAGCCCGGCCCGATCGTAGAGCAGCCGGTTTTCGAGGAGCTTCTTGTAGACGGTGTACGTGGAATCCTCCCGGCTCCGGTAGACGCCAGCTTCCTTCATCAGCCCCTTCTCCATGAAGGCGTTCTCGGGCACGACCTGCTGGACGCGCAACTCGGGATCGTTCGAGCCCAGGATGTACAGGTCGCCGCTCACGCGCAGGACGAGAAGCCCCTTGAAAGCCTCGGCCGCCGCGACGAGCACGGGCCAGACGGTGTCGCAGGTGAGCGCGTACGAGTGGAACCAGATCATGGCCACGCCGGCGGGGCTCAGGCGCCTCGAGACCGTGTCGAAAAACTCGCGCGTGAAGAGGCTCGCGACGCCGTCGACCCAGGGGTTGGACGGCTCGGAGACGATGAGATCGAAACGACTGCGCGTGTGCTCCAGAAAATCACGGCCGTCCCGGTTTTCGAGCCGAAAGCGCGGGTCATCCCAGATGTCCCCGTCGGTGCCCTTGAAGTAGGTTTGCGAGAAATGCACCATGGCGGAGGAGAGCTCGACCACCTCCACCGACTTCATCTGCGGATAGCGAAGGACGTTCGCGGCGGTCGAGCCGGTACCGAGGCCGATCACGACGGCGTTCTGGTAATCCGAGCGGATGAGCGCGGGCAGGAAGGCCAGGAGCCGGGTGGTGCCCAGGTCGGCGTCGTTGTTTCCGTCTACCTTGCCGTTGATCTTGAAAGCCCGGTAGCCCTGCTTGCCCGACATTCCGTGGATGCTGACGGTGGCGTGCGGGTCATCGCGCCGGTCGATCAGCACGGTCTCGTTGGACTGCGAGTACTCCCACTGGTTCGCCCACCCCAGGTTGCGTAGCTTGACGTTCTCCATCTTGTGGAAGCGGTTGTAAAAGTAGCCCGCCGTGAGGCGCTGCCAGTCCCAGGCGGGCGTGACCTCGACCGCGATCCAGCCCAGCACCCAGACGGCGATCGCCGCGGCCGGGAGCCAGTGCCGAGTCAGTGCGACATACGCGGAGAGGCCGAGCAGGCCGTAGGTCGTGAACTGGATCAGGGACTCGATGCCCAGGCCCGGGAGAAGGACAAAGGAGCCCGCGACCCCGCCCACGATGAGCCCGGCGATGTTGACGGCGTAGCCCGCGCTGAGCGCGGCGGTCGCCTCGTCGCGTTCCCTTCCCCGCGTGAGCGCCGTCGCGGCGGCGGGAAAGATCGCGCCGGTGAGCATCGCGGCGGGGAGCAGCGTCGCGGCTGCCCAGAGGAACTGCCAGAAGGTGTAGCTCCAGAAACCGGGCGCTCCCATGTGAACCCAGAGCGTGAGCTTGGGCGCGGTCGCGAAAAACGCGGTCCCGCCCAGGACCGCGAGCCCCCCCGCCGCCGGCAGGAACGCGAGCGCGAGCCCGGCCATTCGCTCTCGAGCGGCGATGCGCCGAAAGAGGAGGCTCCCCAGGCCGATCCCGGCGAGCACGATCGTGGTGATCAGGGGAAAGACGTAGACCGACGGCCCGAAGCCGAGCGCGGCCAGTCGGTTCCAGACCATCTGAAGCTCGAGGGAGACGAACCCCGAGACGAAGAGCGCGACCACCGCGGGCCAGTCCGCCGCGCGCAGAACCCCCCAGGCGGCGGGCTCCTCGCGCCTCGCCCGTAGAGTGCGCGTGAGCCCTTCGCGCCAGGCACGCCAGGGCGGCATCTTCGCCTCGCCCCCGGATATCACCGTGATGATCAGGAAAAGGGAGAGATTGATTCCGGCCGCGAGCAGGATCGAGCGATCGTACCCGAGCGCCGGCAGGATCAGGTAACCCGCGCCGAACGCCCCCGTCATGGCCCCAAGAGTGTTCACGCCGTAGAGCGCGGGAGTCTTTTCGGAGATCTCGTTCGGGCGACGGTAGAGGTAATCGGCCAGAAGAGGGAGCGTCGTGCCCATGAGAAAAGTCGGAAGCGCGACGAGCGCGCCGCAGAACACGAACTGGACCGCGCTGATCACCGGGAGCGGAAGGGTGGGAAGCGCCGTCACGAGCGCGCCGTAAGGCGCCTTCCAGAGCGCGACCAGCGGCGAAAAGAAGACGCCGTAGATGCCGACGCCCAGCTCGGCGCCCAGGTAAAGCCAGAGCGGGTCGATGCCCGATCGCCTCAGGCGCGGGACCCAGAGCGCTCCCCACGCCAGCCCCGCGAGGTACGCCGACACGGTCGTCGCAAGCGAGTACACCGTGTGACCCATCACGAGCTGGATGCGCGAGAGCCAGGCGACCTCGTAGATCAGCGCGCTGAAGCCGCTCAGAAAGAAGCACGTGAAAATCCAACGCGAGGGAACCAGGGGCCTGAGCACGGAGGGCGCATCAGTCGGGCCGAGAGGCTCGCGTGCAGTCGAGCCGAGAGGGGCGCGCGGATCAGGCGACAGCGTCATGGCCTTGGCGGCCGAATCCAAGCAGGAGGGATCCACTTCCTCACCTTTCGGATTCCTTGACCTTGTCATGAAGGCTTGTCGAGCCGTGAGGCTCGCGTGCAACGGAGAAGGGACCCCCTCGAGGCAACCCAGTTATTTTGCTACTACTACCAGCATATTTCCTGCATAATTGCTGGTGATGTTAGCAAGGCTGCTCTCCCCCCCCCAGCAGTCCATCTTCCTGCTGGGCCCGCGGGGAACTGGAAAGTCCACGTGGATCCGGCAGATCCTTCCGCGCGCGGTACGCTACGATCTTCTCGATACCTCGGAGGCCCTCCGCCTGAGCCGAAGGCCTTCGCTCCTGTACGACGAGCTGAAAAACCTTCGGCCAGACACCTGGGTCGTCATTGACGAGGTTCAGAAAGTTCCGGCGCTGCTGGACGAGGTGCAGAGGCTGATTGAGGAGAGCCGGCTGAGGTTTGTCCTGTCGGGGTCGAGCGCGCGGAAGATCAGGAGTCAAGGCGTCAACCTCCTGGCCGGACGGGCGCTGACGACGCATCTCTACCCGTTGGTGTCGGCGGAGGCTCCTGGACAGCTCACGCCGGCCCGGGCCGTCCGGTTTGGCGCCCTCCCGCTCGCTCTCCTGGGCGAGGCCCCCGAAGGCTACCTGCGAACCTACGCGGAAACGTACCTCAAGGAAGAGATCCAGGCGGAAGCCCTGACCCGGAACTTCGGTGGGTTCGCGAGGTTCCTGGAGGTCGCGGGCAGGCAGAACGGCCAGGTGACCAATGTCTCCGGAATCGCGCGCGACGCGCAGGTGGCTCGGCAGACCGTCGAAGGTTACTTTGAAATCCTCGTCGATACCCTGGTCGGCTTCTGGCTGGAGCCGTGGCGGCTGAAGCGCCGGACGAAACAGGTGGCTCATCCGAAGTTCTACTTCTTCGACCCGGGTGTGGCGAGGGCGCTCTCCGGCCGGCTGCCGTACCCGCCCCTGCCCGAGGAGACGGGACGGCTGTTCGAAACCTGGGTACTCAATGAGCTTCGGGCCTATCTCTCGTACAGGAATCTGCATTATCCCCTCTCCTTTTGGAGCAGCCATGATGGCGTGGAAGTCGACGTGCTCCTGGAGTGCGCGAAGGGTTACCTTGCGATCGAGCTCAAGAGCACCCCTGGCTGGGAGCGCGGCCATGAGGCGGGACTCCTTCGGATGCGTGAGGAGCTGAAAGGCCAGGGCAAGCTGAGATCCATCGGCGTCAACCTCGGCCGACGCGAGCTCGTCTCCGAAGCGGGCATCGAGGTCTGGCCCGTCGCGCGGTTTCTGCGGGCGCTCTGGGACGACGAGCTGATCCGATAGGGACGGGTGTCACCGCAGGCACCGCTGGACCAAGTACCGCCCCTCTCGAGCCGCAGTGTCGCACCGGCAGGGGCGATTTCACGGGAGCCTTTCAGCTCGACGAGCGCGTCCACCACCGCCGTCATGGGAGCGTCGGCCGCTTCCCGGTCGACCGCCGCCAACGTCTCGCTGACCAGCCGACGGAGCGCCTGATCGATCACGTCCCGGCGAGCGGCCCGGAGCCCGGCCGTGATCCCCTGATACGAGAGAGCGACCTCGAGGAAGTATCCCCTCCCCTTCGCCCGCGCGCGCACGCTGGTCGCCCTCCCGGTGAGGGGCTCCTCAATCCGGACGAGTGCCTCAAGGTCCGTCCGCGGCCGCGTCCTCGGCCATCCTGACTTTCGAACGATCCAGGCGCGGCGGATCCGTCACGATCCACCGGCCTGACCGGGTCCATTCCGTCACGAGGCGCCCGCCGAGCGCCGGAGCGAGGTCGATGGGACCTCCAGGCACCTGGACCGCGAGCGCCGCCGGCCCGACGTACTCAAGCACGCGTTTGCCGTCCGCCGGATCGCCGCAGCGAGCCGCGGCGGCGCCCGCCGCGCCCCAGGCCGAAGGGAGCGCGAAGATGCCGGCGGCGAGGGCGATGCCTCGGAGCACGACTCGGGCCCCCTCAGTTACCGGCGAATCGCACCATCACCCGGTCGCCGTCGCGAACGCCCCTGGCGTCAAGAACGCGCTCGACTACGGCGCTGCTCGAGACCGTGTCGACCTGCGTGGTTCGAATGTAAGCGACGGCCCGGTAGACTCCGCAGTACCCGGTGGACTCCGTAACCGCATACACGACGAACGTCTGATTGAGCGCGAGGCGCGAGCTCGCTCCGGCATCGAAGATCAGCAGCCCGGCCTCCGGAAAATACTCCCGCACGACGGCGCTCCAGGACAGCTCGCCGAGGCGCGCCGAACGCGAGAGCTCCTGCATCCCCTTCACCATGATCCTGCGAAGCACCGGGCCGAGCGGCGAG
>CAYJTX010000119.1:0-8876 GCA_964372615.1 uncultured Bacteriovoracaceae bacterium
GGGCTCAGTGAGGGTGACTTTCAGAAACTTCTTTGTCAGGCGCGCCAGGTTGCCCCCGCGCCGGGAAAAGAAGATTCTGAAAGTCACCCTCACTGAGCCCAGCGCTCCGCAACGAGCGTCGCGACCGCCGTGATCGCCCACATCGGATTCACCCCGATGTTGCTCGGAAACAGCGACGAGTCGGCCACGATCAGGCCCTTGACTCCGCCCGCCTGGAACTGATCGTCGACCTCGACGCCGCAGAACAGGTGGTTGGCGACCATCGGGAGCACTCCAGGAACCGGATCGAGATTCGCGATCGCGCGAGCCTCCGCGACGGTCGAAATGGCGTCCGGGGCGCCGTACGCCGCCGGCCAGACCTCGGTCGCACCCGCGCGAATCATCCCTTCCGCGAGTACTGCCAGCCCTCGGAGCAGGATTTTTCGATCTTTCGGCGTCGGCGAGTAGACCACGAGGGGCCCGAACGGGCCATGCCACACCCTTCCCCTGGCCTGAGCCCGAGCGGCCACGCCCCAGAGCGCGACCTGATCGAGCCGCTCCAGCCGCTCCGCGAGCTTCGCTCCAACCCCTGGAACGCGTGCCGCACGAAAAGCCCTCGGCATCCCGAGGCTTTCAAACTTGAATCCCTGAGACCTCCAGTGATGGCTCTCCATGGATTGGGTCGCTTCCGGCATCCCGAAGACCCGTTCCTTGAAGACGCCTGCCATCGCAGCGCCCGGATGGCACTGGAACCCCCGCCCGAATCCCCTTCTGATCCCCGAACGCCTGAGAAGCCATGGCGTCTGGATCGCGCTAGCCGCCAGGATCACTCCTCTGCGCGCTCGCGCCGTCATCCATCGTCCGGAGTCGAATCGTCCGTGCACGACTGTCGCGCGGCCTTTCTCGACTCCAACCCGCAGCACCTCGCAGCGGGCGTAGATCCGGGCGCCGTCTCTCGCCGCTCGCGGAAGCAACGAAACGTCCACGCTGCGCTTCGCTCCGTGCGGACACCCCTGGAGGCATCGGCCCGAGCCCCTGCAATCCACCGTGTTCCGGCGAGTCGGCGTGGCACGACCTTCCAGTCCGCGATGAAGTCCGCCACCGTTTCCGCCCCAGAGATCCCTCGGAGTCTCGGAGATCGAAAGCTCGCGGCCCATGAGCTCCCGTGCCCGCTCAAGCTCTCGCCAAGGCAGACGACTCTCCCACCTCCGGTCTTCCTCGACCCACTCGCGCCAAATCTCCTCCGGCAGCGGAACCTGAATGGCCCCATTGATGACCGTCGTACCTCCGACGCAGCGGCCCTGCAGGATCGGCAACATGTCCGCTCCGACCGCGGCCATCCCACCTGCGTCCCGAAAGAGAGTCGTCATCGCCTCGAGGGCGTCCCCACCGGCCGCCTTCGCGGGCGCGCCTTCCTCAAGAACGACAACACTTCGGCCAGCAGCCGAAAGCCAGCGGGCGCAGGTCGCTCCGGCGGCTCCCGATCCGACGATGACGAAGTCCGCTTCCTCGATTACGTCGACGCCGGACCCGTCGGTCATCACGCCTTCGTGACGAGGGCGACGAGCTTCCACCAGTTCACCAATGCCCTGAACGTCGCGGCTCGGTGATAGGCCATTCGCCCGATGAGCTCCTCGCGCTGTCTCCCGTCCAGCCACCCGAAGGGGCGCGCGTGAGTCAGGAAGCTCAGGAACTGGACGACCAGGAACGAAGCCCCGAGGGCCAGCCGGATCCTGAAAGGGAACTCCTTCGGAAGCCCAACGCCCTCCCAGCCCGGCAGGATCGTTCGAAAGACGAGCACACGGGTCGAGGTCATGCGGGCAACAGCCTCCGCGCTCGAACCGCGAAAAAGGCCATAGCCGCGGCAGTCAGCGAATCGAGCGCCACAACGGCGAGATAGGCAGGATAACCCTCCGTGAGGTACGCGACCATAAATCCGATCGCCGCCATGCTCTTGAGGAACACGAGAGGCGTCAGAATCGGAAACCACTTTCTCAGGTCCAGCTGAAGCAAGACGCAACAAAACGCGAGAGTCGCCACGTTCGCGATCGCGAGCACCCGCCAGACGACGCTGTCTTCGGTATGAGGCATCTCAGCCGCTCCGAGTACGCGCCCCACTTCGACGAACGACGCGAGCGAGCCGCGCGGATCGACCGCGTAAAGCACGGCTGGGATCGCAAAGTTCAGGGCCAGCACGGTGTAGATGACATGAAACGCGGTTTTCACGATCGGCCATCATAGAGACGCTCCCTGAGAAAAAGCGAGCGCGAACTTCCCGAGATCCGCTCCCGGTGCCGATTCCCGGGCGCGGCGCAACATGCACGGGAGATTTCGCTTGTGACGCACCCCGGCTGAGGCTACGAAAAAGGGAAACCTGAAATGAATGCTCTCACAGCCGCCTCGCTTCCGGGGCTCCGAGACAAAGTCGCGATCGTGACGGGCCACCGAAACGGGATCGGAGCTGCAACCGCGCGGCTGCTGGAGGAACACGGCTGCCGGGTCCACGGCTTCGACCTCCCCGAGACAGATCTCTCGAAGCTCGAAAGAATCGCCTCCTATGTCGACGCGGTAGCGAAGAACGAGGGCAGGTTGGATATTCTCGTGAACAACGCGGGAGTGACCAACATGGGCAACATCGTCGAGACCCCGCTCAGCGAGGTCGAGCAGGTGCTCACGGTGAATCTCAAGACGCCCTTCATGCTCATGAAAGCGGTAATCCCCCATCTGCTTCGCGGGGGAGGGGGAGCGGTCGTCAACAATGCGAGCGATCAGGCCCTCGTGGGAAAGCGGTACAGCGCAATCTATGGAGCGAGCAAGGCCGCCCTGGCCCAGCTCACCCGGAGCGCCGCGCTCGACTGGTCACCCCGAGGGATCCGGATCAACTGCGTGGCGCCCGGAAGCACGGACACCCCGATGTTGAGATCCGTGCTGACTCAGCTCCACGAGCGCTATCCCACGGAGTTTCCGGCTGATGGGGAGACGTTCTATCGCGCGTCGATCCCGCTCGGCCGCTTCGCGGAGCCGCGTGAGATCGCCTGGGTCATCGCCTTTCTCGCCTCCGATGCCGCGTCATTCATCACCGGCGCGGTGATTCCGGTGGACGGGGGATTCACCGCCGCATGAGGCGCGTCGCATTCGTCACCGGCGCCTCGCGCGGAATCGGCCTGGCTACGGCGCGTGCGCTTCGGAGCGAAGGGTGGGCCGTTGCGGCGTGCTCACGCTCGAGGCGATCCGCCCGGAATATCCCGGCCGACTTTGCAGTCGCCTGCGACGTCTCCGACCCGAAGGCTGTCTCGCGAGCGATCGCGGGATCGGTCCGAGCGATGGGGCGAATCGACCTCCTAGTGAACAACGCGGGAGTGGCGGGCACGAACTCACTCAGGCGAGGTTCCGCCGACCACCTCTGGCACGAGATCATATCGGTGAACCTCCACGGGACCTATTATTTCTCCAAGCAGGTACTGCCCCATCTCCCGGACGGCACCGGAAGGATCGTGAACGTCGCGTCGGTGCTTGCGATGCGCGGGGTTCCGGACCAGACCGCCTACTGCGCTGCGAAGCACGGCGTGCTCGGATTCACGCGGGCCCTGGCACTCCAGCTTGCGTCGCGACGAATTACCGTCAACGCTGTCTGCCCGGGCTGGGTGCGAACCGATATGGCGAAGGAGCGCATGCGGGAGCTGGCTCTCTCACGGCGTCGTCTCGAGGCTCGAGTTCCGCTGGGTCGATTCGTCGAACCCGTGGAGGTCGCACGCCTGATTCTCTACCTCTCAAGCCCCGCGGCCGCGGCCATCACGGGCCAGGCTTTCACGATCGACGGGGGTGCACTGGCATGACCGGTTCCCTCTCCGGGCGAACGATCCTCGACTGTTCGACGCTCCTTCCGGGGCCCTTCATCGGGAAGCTTGCGGCCGAAGCCGGCGCCCGCGTCCTCAAGATCGAGCATCCAGAACGGCCGGACGGCGCCCGGGCTCTGGGCCATTTCTACGACGACCTCAACAGCCTAAAGGAGATCGTAAAACTCGATCTGGGTCAGGAGCCTGACCGTGGACGCTTTCGGTCGCTTGTACGAGAGGCAAACGGCCTGATCGAGGCCTTTCGACCCGCTGCCAAGATCCGGCTCGGGCTCGACGAGGCGACCTTGCTGGGTCTGAACCCCGGGCTCTGCGTTGTCAGCATCGTCGGCTACCCTGAGACCGGGCCCCTGCGCGAGCGCGCCGGCCACGATCTCAACTTCCAGGCTCTCTCAGGATCGCTGTCCCTCGCCGAAGGAATGCCGAATCTCCCGATGGCCGACCTCCTCGGAGCTTACCGCGGTGCCTTCGAGCTCTCGGCGCTCCTTCACCGCGAGGCGAAGACTGGAAAGGGGGGACGGGCGGTCGTCAGCCTCCAGGAGACCCTGCTTCAGGCCCAGAGCCCATTGTTCGCGGATCATCGAGCGAACGACGTCACCTTTCTGTCCGGCGCGTTTCCAAGTTATCGAGTTTACCGGTCGTCGGACGGACGTCGAATCGCCGTCGGAGCGATAGAAGCGAAGTTCTGGGACGCCTTCTGCCGGGTCATCGGCCTTTCGGGAGCGGAGGGCCACGGGTTCGCGGGAGGCGACCGGGGGCGCGATCTCATTTCCGAAGTCGAGACGCGACTCGCGGCGAAGCCTTGGTCCCACTGGCGCCCGCTCTTCGAGGCGGCCGATTGCTGCGTGGAGCCCGTTCTGGACTACGATGAGGTCCGCTCTTTTGGCGTTTAACCCCAAAGATTACTACTTCCACAAGGCCAAGGCGGAGAACTACGCCGCCCGTTCGGCCTTCAAGCTCGAGGAGATCGATCGCAGATTCCGGCTGCTTCGGCCGGGACAGACCGTTCTCGACCTCGGCGCCGCGCCAGGTTCCTGGTCCCAGTACGCCTCGAAGCGGGTGGGAGCCAATGGACGCGTCATCGGCATCGATCTACAGGCAGTGAAGGTATCGCTGGCTAACGCGGTCTTCGTGGAAGCGAACTTGTTGGACGCCAGCCTTCCTGCGGTCCTGGCAGGTACCGGAACCGCCCCCCCGTTTGACATCGTTCTCTCGGATATGGCGCCCAAAACCACAGGCGTGAAGATCACTGATCAGGCTAGGTCCCTTGAGCTCTGCGAAATCGCCCTGACAGCCGCCTCGGATTTCCTCAGGGAAGGGGGCTCGTTCGTGTGTAAGCTCTTTCACGGCGAGGATTTCGACGCGTTTCGCGCCCGGCTGCGGGAGAGCTTCGCGAAGGTGGAGGTCCTCCGACCCAAGAGCACTCGCAAGGAGAGTAAGGAAGTCTTTTTCATTGCGATCGGATTTCGTGCCAGGAGGCCGGCACCGACATGATGACCGTCTTCTCGAACCTGGCGATGAGCCTCGATGGAAAGATCGCGACCGCGGATCGAGGCCACTTTCCACTCGGGACCGAGGCTGATCGGCGGCAGATGCAGGTCCTGCGCGCGGAAGCGGACGTCATCATCATGGGAGCGTCGACTCTGAGGGCTTACCGTCGGCCGTGCCGCATCCAGGGCCTCGAGCGCACGTCGGATCGACAGCCTGCGAACGCCGTCGTCTCGACCCGTCTCGAGGGGATCTCCCCGACCTGGCCCTTTTTCAAGGACCAGTCCCTCCGTCGCGTGATCTTCATCACTGGAAGCCCGACCGGGAAAGCGCTGAGAGAATTCGAGGGGACTTGCCGGGTAGTCCGGCTCGCTCCCCGCGATCGAGCGGCGCCCGCCCAGGCGATTCTTCGCGCGCTCGCAAAGGCGGGCTACCGGCGCGCGCTGCTCGAGGGCGGGGGATCGCTCGTCTGGGAATTCGCGAGCGCGAACCTGATCGACGAATACCACGTGACCGTAACGCCCAGGATTCTGGGCGGCGCCACCGCCCCGACCCTCGTGGACGGATCAGGCTTCAAAAAGGCAAAGGTACTGAATCTCGACCTGACTCAGTGCCGGATCGTGGGCAACGAACTCTTTCTCGTCTATCGAAACACGGACCGAAGGGGGGCCCGAGTGTCAAGAACGCCACACTCAGCGAAAACGAACGCCTTCGGGAGGGGGGCAACCCGGGCAGGCCGCCGAGATTTCCTTTGCGAAAAATCCCCATAGACTCAGGAGGGTGCGACGAAAGCCCACCCCGATGATGGCGACAATCGAAACTGCGAATAGAATGGCAAGTACGTACTCGATAACGGCCTGGCCGCCTTCGTCACTCAGGAGCTTCCGCATCGTTTCCATTGTAAGATAGGATCAGAAAACATGGCAGACCCCGCTAACCTGGCGAAAAAAGCGCTGATCCCGGCCGCCTTGATCACCCTGCTAGCGGCTGGGTCGTATGTGTTCCTCCGAACCCAGGTCCGCGGCCCGCACCTTCAGGGCCAGGGTCACGTCGAAGTCACGGTCGGGTCGGTCCTTCCGGACTTCGAGCTACAGGAGTTCGGGGGAGCCAAGGTCAGGTTTTCAGATCTGAAGGCACGCGTTGCGCTCGTCAACTTCTGGGCGAGCTGGTGCGAGTCGTGCATGGTCGAGATGCCGTCCATCGTTGAGCTGCGAAGCTCATTCAAGGACAAGGGCTTCGCCGTTCTCGCGGTCAACGTAGACGAGCATCCGGACGCCCTGCTGCCGAAGCTTCTTCGCCAGCTGAAAATCGACTTCAAGGTTTACACAGACCGCGAGGGTCAGCTCGCGGAGCTCTTCGATGTCCACGCCATCCCACTCACCGTTATCCTGGACGGAAACCGCAAGGTACTCTTCATCGAATCAGGCGAGAAGAACTGGAACGCGACGGACTTCCGAAGCCAAATGGAAAGCTGGCTCGCAGGATAATGCTACCGCTCTTTCTCACCCAGAGGACGAAGTACTACGCCGCGTTCATCGTATTCATCTGCGCGTCGACGCTTTATCTAACCTCGAATCACATCCACCTGATCGAGCCGATCCTGCTGCCCATGAGCTGGATCGATCATGCGGTGCCCTTTTGGCCGAATACCGTCTGGATCTACATCAGTGAGTACATCTTTTTCTTCGCGGTCTACGTGACCGCGCGGGACATGGAAAACTGCAACAAGTACCTCTATTCATTCATGGCGCTGCAGATCGTAAGCGTCAGTATTTTCTGGATCTGGCCGACGACCTATCCGCGAGATCAGTTCCCGCTGCCGGAAGACATGAACGCCCTGACTTACTATGTATTCTCCTCGCTTCGCGCGGCGGATACGCCGGCCAACTGCTGCCCGAGCCTGCACGTGAGCAGCGTCTACCTCTCGAGCTTCCTTTTCCTGGACGAGCAGAAGAGGAAGTTTCCATTCTTCTTTTTCTGGGGAAGCCTCATCGCGACGTCCACGCTGACCACAAAACAGCACTATCTAGTCGACATCATCGCCGGCCTGGGAATGGCGATCATCGTGTACTGGATCTTCCACAAGCTGATTCCTTATCGTCCGGTCGCGGCTTTGCGCGGAGCCCAGGCGAATCGGTAATAGATATCCTCGAATCTGGGAAACGGGAGCGCGACGACGTCGGCGTCCATTCCCGGCTCGAGCGTGCCCTTGCGGCCATGGAGGTCGAGCGCCTTCGCCCCGTTGTAGGTGATCGCGGCGAAGATCTCAGCCCGGCTCATCCCGAGATAGAGCGCGGCCAGCGTCAGAATGGCGGGGAGAGAAGTCGTCATGCACGACCCCGGATTGAAATCGGTAGCGAGCGCCACGCAGGCTCCGGCCTCGATGAGCGCCCGCGCCGGCGCGTGCGGCGCCTTGAGGTAAAATGCCGTCCCCGGCAGAAGGACCGCGACGGTTTGGGACCCCGCCAAGGCGCGAATACCCTCCCCTGAAATTCTGAGAAGGTGGTCCGCGGACAGAGCGCCGAGCCGGGCCGCGAGGACAGCGGACTCCGTGTTCGCGAGCTCGTCCGCGTGCAGCCTGACAGCCAGCCGAAGCGCGCGTGCCCGTCGAAGGATACTCTCCGCTTCAGAGACTGAAAAATAACCCACGTCCGAAAACACGTCGCAGGAATCAGCCAGGCGTTTTCTCGCCACTTCCGGAAGCATCCGATGGAGGAGCTCGTCGAGGTAATCCTCTCGCGTCCGTTCCGGAGGAAATGCGTGCGCGCCCAGGAACGTCGCCGAAAAGGTCAAACCAGGAAACTTCCGCCGGAGCTTCTCCACGACCTCCAGCTGCTTGAGCTCTGCCTCGAGCGACAATCCGTATCCGCTCTTGATTTCGATCGTCCTCACCCCGAACGAGGCCATCTCGCGGACTCGATCGATCGCCAAAGACAGCAATTCATCGGGAGTCGCGTTCCGGGTAGCCTGAACCGTGGTCACGATTCCGCCGCCTTTCGCGGCGATCTCCTCGTAGGTCGCGCCGCCGCAGCGGGCGGCGAACTCGGCACTTCGATCGCCCGCGAAAACCAGATGCGTGTGGCAATCGACCAGGCCCGGGACTACCGACGAACGTCCGCGAAGATCCCTGCGGCGAGCCCGCAGATGCTTCTTGGGAAGCTCGGACGTGGGACCGACCCAAATGACCTTTCGCCCCTCTGAAAAGGCAATCGCTCCGTCGTCAATCCTGCCGAGGTCGTCCTCGCCGACCTTCCTTCCGTCCTTCGCTCGGACTCCGGAGCCGGTCAGCAGCTCGCTTGCATGAACCCATACCTCAGTGGACATCCTCAGAGCATCGGGACGAGCCCGCCCCGCTTGCTGAACTCCCCTCGGGCGATGGCCTGGGCCGATTCGTAGCCAGCGTCGGCGTGCCTCACGATCCCCATCCCCGGGTCTGAATTGAGCACTCGAGCCAGCCGCATATCCGCTTCCGCCGTGCCGTCTGCGACTACGACCATTCCAGCGTGGATCGAGTAGCCGATTCCGACTCCGCCCCCGTGATGCACGCTCACCCAC
>CAYJTX010000120.1:0-8868 GCA_964372615.1 uncultured Bacteriovoracaceae bacterium
CCACGAACTCGGCGGCCTCGCGCACCTGCCGGCTGCGCACCCGGTCGCCTTTCGTCGCGCTGGGGGGCATCTTCGAGTAGCTCGCGTTCAGGTGGGTATTGAATACATCGACGGGGGCGATCACGCCGGGAATCTCGATCCGCGCGTGCTGGACGCCCTTGCGCGCCAGGCAGTCGACCCCCGCGCAGCCGTCGTAGACCTCATGCGCCCCCGTCACGATCGGGAACTCGCTCAGGATCATGAGACCCGCGCCCATTCTGAACCCGCGCGCGAGCGGCCCGCGCGCGAGGTAGGGATAGCCCGAGTACTTCGCGATCTCGAGGGTCTTCTTTACGAAGGCCTCCTGGATCGCCACGAGGTGGGGGGCGGTGCCGCTCCTGCGCCGTTCGGCGAGAATGCGGCCGATATCCGCGTAGCGGTCGTGCTTCACGCCGATGGGCAGGCCCTTCACGTTGTAGGTGAGCACGCGGAGCGTGAATTCGTTCGCACGCGAGCCTTGCGGCTCGATGGTACGCGAGCCTTGCGGCTCGATGGTACGCGAGCCTTGCGGCTCGACGGCGCGGGCCAGCTCGCCGAGCACGAGGCTCATGAGAGCGGCTGCCAGCGCGAATAGAATCTGGGTCCTGTTCGTGCGCATCGAGCACCTCCGTGTGTGCGCGGTGGGGGTTCAAGGGCGTGTCGGCGCGCGGCGGGGAGGGCTCAAGACGGCAGGGACGGCCCGGCAAGGATTGCCGGGGCCGGGTGCTTCACTCCGGCTCCGAGTCGGCGATCCGGCACGTGCGTGCGACGGGATCGTCCATGACACAGACGCCCATCACGTCGTTGTACGTGCCGAGAGGCGGCGGTTCTGGAGACGGCGCCGGATCAGGTAGCACCCGATCAGGCGTGGGGCAGTCTGGAGCCGGGTCGCAGACCCCGACCGCGGGGCCTCCCGGTCGCGAGCAGGAACAGGCGTCCACGACCGGTGCGACGACGGTGACAGTCGCATTGACTCCCCCGTTACCGCCTCCAGGGTTCGCGTTCACTCTCGGGCAAGGCGGGCAAGTCCGGGTGCGATAGCGTTCGTAGTACCGCAGGCCGGCGAACCGATCGCGGCACTCGCGAATGAGCCTGAGCTCGTCGAATGATTTGCTGAATTTGTGCAACAGGGTCTCCCCGTCCAGGGACTCCATGAAATCCGCGACCGGACGCATCTCGGCGCGGAAGTCCGCCAGGGCGGGTGGAAGGGAGCTGACTTCGCTCGGGTCTCCCATGGTGAACACGGGCCAAGCCCCATCGATGGAGTTTCGCTTGCCAAAGAGCGACCCTCTTTCCGGGCGGGCGCACTCCCGCTGGTCCCGGCAGCCCGTCATGAGCTCAAAATAACCCCTCCACACCCGATTCGCGTTTTCCTCGGAGAACGAGCCATTGCCCCTGAGGGCGCTGACTGACTGGATCAGCTCCCGGGCCCTCGCGCGGAACGAATTCAGGATCTGCCTTTGACTCGCGTCAGTGATCCGGTTCGCGCCGGACGCATCCAAGGCCTGCTGCGCCTTTTCACGCGCCCGTTCCAGCCTCGGAAGGAGGCGCTCCCCGAGGGGCGGCGCTCCGTCGGTACCTGTGACGTCGCTCACGCCGAGAGCTCCAAGAAGTAGGTTCTTCTGCTGCCGGAAGCGAGTGAGGGAGGTCTCATTGGCTTCTCGGAACGACGTCTGAGTCTGATAGGCGTCCACCGGAGGAATCGCCGCAAGGATCTCCGTGCGAATCGGAACCGTGCAGAACGCGTTCTCCTGGGCATGGTGGGGACGGAAGGTGAGCCCGCCGCCGCTCGTCCTTGACTCCATCGGTGGGCACATCGGCGAGCAGAGCAGGGAGTCGTCGGGTGCGCGGTGACCCTCGGTGCTCGGGCCGCACGCGGGGACTGCCGGCTCCGCCGCCAGCTGTTCTGGGCTCGGGTTCTGGCAGGTGCGCCGATACTCCAGGAGCTTTCGAGGCAGGTTTCGCCTGGCGTCGGACTGTCGGGTTCTGCATTGGGTGGGTGTTTCGTCCGCGAGCGCACTCGTGGACTCCCGCCCGGCGCCCTCAAGCGCCAGGGCAATCAGCAGGATTTGCGCGCCTCGATTCGTCATTCCGGCTTCTCCCCGAGTGTCCATTCTGGTCCAGGAAGCACCCAGGGACAATGTGTCGCCTTTGACCGCGCGCTAGTCCGCGAATTTTCCGTGGGGCTTCAGGTAGTCGGCCGGAGCTCCGCTCAGATAGCTTGCAGGAGCTCGAGTGGCATCCGGAGACAGGGGAGTCTCAAGGAAGAGGCCGACCGTGAGGCCGCCCAGGTAGAACATCAGCGCCAGGGGAACGTAGTTGGAACGCATCATCCCTCCTATCGGCCCCTCTGGCGCCTGCGCTGAACGTCTTAACATTTAGGGGCGCGGGTGAGGCGACCCGTGTTAACTCGTTGAGGGATGGCAGACCGCAGGCCGCGCGTCCCCTTTCACTGGCGTGTTCTGATCGCGATGGGACTCGGGCTTGCCACGGGCCTCGCGGTCGGGCCGCGGGCTGCGCCGCTCGGGGAGCTGGGCAAGCTGCTCATCCAGCTCGTCAAGCTTTTCGCCTTGCCCCTTCTGGTCTTCGCGATCCTGGACGCGTTTCTCAAGACGGAGATCCGCTGGCGGGAGGCGGGCCGAATGCTCGCGATCTGCGCGGTGAACGCGGCCATCGCCCTCGCGATCGGCCTCGGGCTCTCGAACTGGCTGCAGCCGGGCTTTCTGCTCGAGCGCGCCGGGGGCACTCCGGTTCCGGCCGATGCTCCACAGAAGCTCAGCTTCCTGAAGAACCTGACGGCCTATTTCCCTGCGAACTTCGTCGACCCGATTCGCGACCAGGCGATGATTCCGGTGATTTTGCTCACGGTGCTCGCGGGGGCCGCGCTCAGGAGCGCGCGGGGCAGGGAAGTCCGCGGGTTCGAGGCGGTCGAAGGCGCGGTCGATGTCGCGTTCCGGGTGACCTATCAGATCGTGGCGTGGATCATCCTGCTGATTCCGCTCGCCGTCTTCGGGGTCGTCGCGCGGGTGGTGGGCGAGCAGGGCCTGGCGCCTCTCGGGGGGCTGGCCGCCTACCTCGGCGTCGCGCTTCTGGGCCTGGCGATTCACGTAGGGGTCGTCTACCAGGGGTGGCTCGTCCTGAAGGCGAAGGTGCGCCTGCGCGATTTCTGGCGCGAGGCGCGCGACCCGGTCGTGTATGCGCTCGGTGCGAGCAGCAGCCTGGCGACGCTGCCGGTGACGCTCGACGCGCTTGAGCGGATGAAGGTCTCGCCCAAGGCCGCGCGGCTGGCGGCCTGCGTGGGCACGAACTTGAACAACGACGGAATCCTCCTCTACGAGGCGATGGCCGTGCTCTTCGTGGCGCAGGCGCATGGGCTTCAGCTCGGGCTGGGCGAGCAGCTGCTGGCCGCGGCCGCCTGCGTGGTCGCGGGCGTCGGCATCTCGGGCGTCCCCGATGCCGGCCTCATCTCGCTTTCGGTGGTGCTCGTGACCGTAGGCCTCCCGGTCGAACTGCTCCCGCTGCTCCTGACGGTCGACTGGATTCTGTCACGTGCGCGGGCCGCGACGAACGTGGTCAGCGACCTCGTGGTGGCGGTGCTGCTCGATCGCGCGGAGAGGCGCCGCTAGCGTCCGGCCAGCCGCTCGATCCCGCGGCGCAGGATCTCGTCCTTCTTCGCGTAGCCCGCGTCCGAGAGCAGGGTGACGTTTGCGGCCGAAAGGTCGGTCACGAGCGGCACCGCCGCGAGCAGGACGGTGTCCCGCTCGTCGTAGCTCACTTTGAGCGCGAGGGCGACCGCGTTTCTGACCGTGAGGTCGCTCGTCTTCGCGAGCCCGGCGCGTAGAATCGCGCTCTTCTTCGCGTACGAAGCGTCCGCCAGCTGCCCGAGCTCGCTTGAAGCGAGCGATGCGATGCGACCGAGGCCAGCTACGAGCACCGTATCCCTGGGGTCCCATTGCAGCAGGGCCGCCACTTTCAGGACGTTTGCAGCCGAATTGAAGTCGGAGACCTTGGCGAGGTAGTTCGTCAGGATCACCTGCTTGCGCTCGTAGGCGGCTGGTGCCAGTACGACGATCTCGTCGGTCGTCAGGCTCGCGCGCGCGTCGATGAAGGCAGTGAGAAACGTGTCCTTGTCGCCCCACTGGAGGGCGGCAGTCACGACCTGCGCGGCGTTCGCGGCCGTGAGGTCGGTGACCCGGATTCGATACCTCAGCGCGACGGTGCCGCGGCCCTCGCTGATGGCGGCGAGGACGCCCGCGAGCTGTCGAGACGTGAGGGCGGTTACGAGGCGTTCCGCCTTCTGTGCCACGACGGCCTTCGCTGAGTAGGCGAGCTGGACCAGGGTCAGCAGCTCCTCGGGCGAGAGGGCCGTGAGAAGGTCCACGCCCTGCTTGATGACCGCGTCGCGGGAGTCCCACTGGAGCAGGGACGCGAGCACGTGGAGGTTCGGCCCGCTGAGGTCCGAAACCTTGGGGAGCCCGGCGGTCAGGAGCGCCTGCTTTTTCTCGTAAGCGAGGTTCGCCAGCGCGCGGAGGTCGGCGGTCGCGACCGCGCGCGAGCGGGTCACGAAGGCGGTGAGGGCCGCGTCGCGATCTCCCCACTGCATCTCGCCCGCGAGCGCGAGCGCCTGGGCGGGCACGAGGAAGTCGGTGAGCTTGTCGAAGTTCTGGAGCAGGAGCCGGGACTTCACCTCGTAGGAGACGCGAGCGACCGCGATGATCTCGGCGACCGTCAGCTGGGAGCGGGAGGCGACGTAGGCCACGAGAACCGCGTCCCTGTCGCCCCACTGGAGCTGGGCTGCGATCACGCCCGCCACGTTCGCGGCCGAGAGGTCGCTCACGCGGGGCAGGCCCGCGAGCGCGAGCGCGCGTTTCTGCTCGGAGCTGGTGGCGACGATCGACGCGAGGTCGGCGGAAGTGAGTCTACCGAGGCGCGCGAGCCCCTGCGTGAGGAGCCGATCGCGCTCGCCCCACTGGACGACCGTCGCGATCGAGACGACGCCGGCGGCGTCAAGCGCGGTTACCTTCGGAAGGAGGGCCGCGGCGATCCGCTCCTTGCGCTCGTAAGCGGCGCCAGCGACCGCGCGGGTCTCCGCCGCCGTGAGCGAGTCGATGGAGGCGATGCCGCCCACGAGGACGGAGTCCTTCGCGCCCCAGCTGAACCTCGAGGCGAGCTCCACGAGCGTGCCGGGCCGGTGGTCGCTGTCGGCCGTGAACCAGCTCACTGCGAGCCGGGCCGCGGCGTCGGTCGCGGATTTCGCGAGCGCCAGGTCCATCAGCTCGCGCTTCTGGTCGCCGGAGAGGGGTCGCAGCACTTCGGCCGCCTGGTCGAATGCGGCGTCGGCGCCGCCGGTCGGAAGCGTGAGGCGCAGGAGGGCGAGGGCATCGGCGTACGCGAGACCCGAGACCTTGCGCAGGCCGGCCGCGAGGATCGCATGGGTTGTCGGGGCGTCGCGTTCGGCAAGCTCGATGTTCGCCGCGAGCCGGGCCGCGGCTTCGCGGTCCTCGGGGCGATCGCGTTCCCGAAGCTCGCGATGGAGTTTCAGCATCTGCTCGTAGGCCAAGAGGGGGTAGTAGACTCCGTCAAGCACCAGCTTCAGGTGGGGGGTGTCGAAGGACGACGCGTCCTGCACGAGCTTCAAGAGGTCCTGGTGGTAACGCTCGGTCGCCGAGGCCACCTCGCGCAGCTTCGCGAGCGTCGCGGCGATGTCGGTCGCGCGCAGAATTTCGCTCGGATCGGCGAAGGCAGCCGTGAGGGGGCGGTACTTGGTGACCGGCGTCCCGCCCGGCGGTGGCGTGGAGTTGCGGCTCACGCGCAGCTCGGGCGCGGGCGTGCCGCCCCGGGTGACGATGACGGTGAGGGACACTCCCAGGCGCGCGGCGGCCTTGATCGAGTCAAGCTGCGTGCCTGAGACAAGGGCAAGTCGATGGGCCTCGGCGTCGGCGATGTCGAGCTCCACGAGAGTGAGAAAGTGACTGTCAACCTTCACGCGCACGGGGACCGGGAGAGCGCCCGTGAACGAGCGGGTCTGTGAGTGGGTGGTGCTGCTGCCGTCGCCGTCCAGGCGGTAGGTGCCCTTGGCTACGCCGCCCCGATCGGTGAGCTCCTGCGAGCGGGCCGAGGCGCGCTCGACCACCGAGAGCAGGATCTCTCCCGATTCCGGAACTCGTTCCGGCGCTTTCCGGCAGGGGCCCGAGCCCTGGAGGGCTGCGGCGATGAGGAGAAGGCCCAGGGTCGATCCGATACGGCGCATTTTGAATCCTCGCAAAACGGGTTACAGGGAAAGCACGTGTGCGCGGATTCTTTACTGTATTACTCTGGTAATATCAAGGCCAATTGACGCTCCGCGTAGTTATTTGAACAAGTTCCGATCCGATGAAGTTAAGCCGACGGAGACGCGCGTTAAATCAATGAAACTTCATCGAAATGGAAGTTACCGCGCGGCGACGGGGGTGGCATTGAACTCGTCGAGGATGCGCTTGGCCTCAGGGTGCTCGAGCACGTCGGGCTTGGCGGCCTGGCGCCGGATCCCGTCGAGAGTCTTCCGGGGCCACGTCTTCTGGACGAGGTTTACCACCCACTTCGGGATGGCGCCGCGAAGGTCGGCGTGGACCTCGACGGCGATCCAGGTGCGCGTGTCGCCGTCGGTGGAGCGGAGCTCGAAGTGGCTCCGGGTGATCAGGCCGCGCACCTTGTCCTTCGTCACGGGGGCGAGCTCGGGCTCCTCGGTGGAACGGATGTGAATGTGCAGCGCGCGCTTCACGCGATCGACGCTGGCTTCCGCCTTGAGCACGAAGTCGCGGTCCTTGAACGGCCAGGGGGCCGCGGTGTGGTTGTACTCGACGCGCTCGTAGAAGGACTTCATCCGAAGGGTCTTCGTGGCGACGAGGCGGTCCATCCATTCCGTCTTTCGCCTGGAGTCGCCGAGCACGGAGACGATCTTTCCGATCGGGGCGTCGATCACGGTCTCGCCGCGGAAGGAGATGATCGGGCTGCCCTCGAGCTCGCGCCGGAAGGTGCGGATTCCCTCCTCGTCTGAGACGAGGTCCCAGGGCAGCTCGGGCTGGGTCGGGACCGCGAGTACTGACGGTGAGTGGAGACTGAAGGCGACGGCCGCCCCAGCAAAGACTCGTACGACTCGATGGATCGGACGCATAAACAAGGTAACTCCTCTTGCTGGACGGGCACCGGACGGAATTCAGGTTAGCCGGAACTGTCCAGATCGTCGACACCTGACGCGGCCTCTTTTGAAGGACCGGCAGAAATCCAACGATTTTCACGCGATTGGACCGGCATGCGGTTTGCTCATACCCGTGTAGCGGTATCGAGGCCCGTCGAGCTGAAAGCTCGCGTACGTAAGATCGGGTCTCAAGCAGAGTGGAGTGGATATGGCCCAAAAAGCGACAAAGTCGAAGCAGACTTCCCAGAACAATTCCCCAAGGAAAAAGCCGGATTCGGCGCGAGGCTTCAGGATCGCGCTCTTCACGATGAACGCGCTGGCGCTCCTGCTCGTGGCGGCTATCGCTCGCGCGGCGACCGAGCTCCCGGCGCCTCAGGCTCCGGCGACCCAGCGGGTGCCGAGCGACGCAGGTCCGGGCGCGCTGCTTCCC
The DNA here is from genome assembly GCA_964372615.1 of uncultured Bacteriovoracaceae bacterium. Classification (GTDB taxonomy): domain Bacteria; phylum Bdellovibrionota; class UBA1018; order UBA1018; family UBA1018; genus CAYJTX01. Next base: position 7,626 of record CAYJTX010000120.1, read on the forward strand.
CGGCCCGTGCTTCCGAGCGCGTTGACTCCGCAGCAGCCAAGCTCGGTCACGAGTATCGCCAATCCCGCCGTGCGCGAGACCGACTCGGCGATCTCCTGCGCCTGGGGCACTGACCACGGCCGGGTGCTCTCTCATCTCAATCAGGTTCTGTCGCAGGACGAGGGAGTCACCGTCGCCTATGCGGGCGGCCAGGACGGGCATCAGAACGAGCTTCGCCGCGTCAGCAGGCCCTTTCGCGTGTCGCAGCCGACCGCCTTTCCCGACCGCGCCGGGAATACCGTGATCTGCGTCACGGTTTCGAAGATTTGACCGACCGGGACTTTCGCTGAATCCAGGCCCCGAGAGCGGCGTTGACGTCGTCGATGCCGCAGAACGTGCCGAGGTATTTCTCCAGGCTCTTGCCGACCGAGAGCTGGATGAGCTCGTGGAGATCGCACCTGGAGGCGATCAGCTCGATCGCCGCGGTCGAGAGCTGGTAGTGGTACTTAGGCCCGCGGCTCGTCGATACGCCAGCCTCGCGGCTGGACGCAGCGGTGTCGGCGGCCCGGAACGGGTGCGCGAGCCCGCGCACGTCGACGGGCGGCTGGCGGCCGAGCCAGGCGTAATCCACCTTGCCCTTGCGGGCGACGTGATTGGCGAGGCCCTCCTCGAGCCACTTCGGGATGGCGTCCCGGTACTTCTGGTAGAGGATGATGTGCGCCAGCTCGTGACCGAAGACCTCGTCGAAATTCGCCGCGTCCACGCGCGGGCCTACGTGAATGGTCATGTCAGCCTTGCGGGCGACCGCCTGGACCGATCCGTCGAAGCCGTGAGTGGCCTGAAACGCCGTTTCGTCCGTGTACCAGTGCACGCGGATTCGGCGGATATCCCATTCGAGCGAGCTCTGAATTCGTGAAATCACCCGCTCGGCGCGGGCCTCCTTGAGCCAGTCGGGCGCCGATTCGAAGACCGCTGCGTTGGTTTCGACTCTGTGTGAGGCGAGAGCAGGAGAAAGGAGGAGGCTGGCCGCTAGTTCCAGAAGCATCCCCTGATCCTAGCACCCTGGCCTTACAGCCTGTAGGCGAAGCCCGCATACGCTACGATCCCGCAGCTGACGCCTGCATACGCCGACGCTTCACCCGCACGGAAGCGCAGGGATACCCCATCCTGCGGCATCGATTCTGATCCATTCTCAGTTTGAGTCGTAGAAATGAAAAAAGCCCTGCTCCACGGGGGGGGAGAGCCGGGCTTAACTCAGTGCCTA
>CAYJTX010000121.1:0-4048 GCA_964372615.1 uncultured Bacteriovoracaceae bacterium
CGGCGAAGGGCTTGCTCGCCGCCAGGAGGTCCCTGAGGCTCCGCGTTTCCTCAGGACGATCGGGCGAGCTCATTCAATCCGCCGTTGAGGAATTGGTCCCGGCAGGCATGCCGTTTGATCTTGCCGCTCGTCGTCACCGGAATGCTGTTGGAGCGGATGAGGCTCACGGCGTCGACCTTGAGCTGGTGCTCTTCGAAGATCTTCTCGCGAAGCGCCTGCATGACCTCGGGCAGGTCGGCGTTTCGGGATCGGCGGTCGAGCTCCTGGACGACCACCAGGCTCTCCTCGCCTTTGTCCGTCGGCACCGAAAAGACCGCGCCCGCGCCCGGCCGAACGGCAGCGTGGCTCTTCCCCGCCGTCAGCTCTAGATCCTGCGGATAAACATTACGACCCCGAATGATGATGAGGTCCTTGATCCGGCCCGTAACGAAGAGCTGTCCGTCCAACAGAAATCCGAGGTCGCCCGTGCGCAGGTACTCGGTCGGGTCGTCGCCCAGTCGCGCGTGGAAGGTGCGCCGCGAAAGGTCTTCCTGGCTCCAGTAGCCCTCGGCGACGCTCGGACCCGAAAACCAGATCTCGCCGACGGCGCCTTCGGCCAAAGGGGTCAGTTCTTCGGGGTGCACGATCCGGATCGCGTGGCCGGCTGGGGCGGTGCCGCACCCGAGCAGGTCGCGGCCGACCGGTGAATCACCAGGTACCTCGACCGCGCGATTCTCGGTCGAGAGCACGTTCGCGTCGACGCGCCGGACGACGGGGCTCGCGCGATGGTCGCCGCCCGACACCAGGAGGGTCGACTCGGCGAGGCCGTAGCACGGGTAGAAGGCGTCGCGCGTGAAGCCGCAGGCGGCGAACTTCCTCGCGAACGCTTCCATCACATCCACCTGGATGGGCTCGGCGCCGCAGAACGCGCAGTCCCAGGTGCTGAGATCGAGCTCCTTGAGCTGCTCGTCCGTGATCCGCTGGACGCAGAGGTCGTAGGCGAAATTCGGGGCGCCGCTGACGGTGGCGGCGTAGCGGGTAATCGCCTGCAGCCACCGGAACGGGCGTTGGAGAAACGAGTACGGTGACATCAGGGTCATCGGGAAACCCGCGAGCATCGGGGACATGAGCCCGCCGATAAGGCCCATGTCATGATAGGGCGGCAGCCAGATGACTCCGCGGCTGGACCTTGTGACGCCGAAGAGATCGACAATCGCCTCGAGATTCTTGAGGAGGTTCTGGTGCGAGAGCATGACGCCCTTGGGCTGCGAGGTGCTGCCCGAGGTGTACTGCATGAAGGCGATCCCGCCCGGCTGAACGCCGGGGTCGAGCCACTCGTCTGAGAGGCTCCCAAGATCGCGGTCCGTCACGAGCCACTCGACGGGTTTGAGCTCGGGTCGGGTATCGATCACCGGCCTGAGTGACTCGAGGATCGCGCCGGAAGTGAGGGCGACTCTCGCCGCCCCGTCGTTCACGATGGAGACGATCCGCTCGAGGGACTGATTGAAACGAGGCGGGTAGACGGGCACCGCCACGACGCCGGCGTAAAGGCAGCCGAAGAACGAGGCGATGTACTGGGTTCCGGGCAGGTGGTTGATCAGCGCGCGATCTCCGGGCTTCACGTGCTGGCGCAGGTACACCGCGATTGCGCGGGCCTGGCGATCGAGCTCGGCGTAGCTCAGCGTTTCTTCGTCGGACTGACCATCGCGGAGGTAGATGTACGCGGTGTCCTGAGGGCTTGTCTGGGCGCGAAAGCGCAGAAGCTCGACTAGCGTGGCTACCGGGGGATTTTCCACGTCAGGCTCGAGGTTAGTGAATCCGGGCGCCGAGGCGCTCGAGGACGACGCGCTCCATGTCGCCGACCGTTTGAATCTGGGCGAGGCGATCATCCGAGAGCTTGATGTCGAGCTCGTCTTCCATCTCCCCAATGATCTCCATCATCGAGATCGAGTCGATTCCGAGGGAAGAGAACTTGGAATCGCGCGAGACGGACGCGAAGTTGGCTTCGGCATCCACTTTTTTCCCGATCTTGCTGAACAATCCGACAACGTCGACTTGAGGTTGAGTCATGACTTCTCCTTCAGTTATTGCCGAGCCGGCGGAGCGAGAACTGATGCAGCGACTGCCAGTTTTCGATGAATGCCTTGACGCAGGTAGAGAGATAGCGATCGTAGTCCGTGTAGACCTGCGAGCCCCACTTTTCGCGGATCACACTCTCGTGCTTCCGAAGGCCGGCCAACCATGCCGCGCAGGTGGCACGGTAGTGGTCGCGCATCGAGTGCATCTCCACGACCTCATAGTAAGGATTGGCGGCGACAATCAGATCTTCGACTCGCGGAGTTACGGCGCCCGGGAATATCGTGTAGGTCGCGTGGCGAAGGTCCTCGAGATCAGCCCGCTTCCTGGGTACATCGCAGCGCGTGATCGCCTGAAGTCCGAAGAAGGTCTTGGGCTTGGTCCAGGAATGGATGCGCCGAAAGTAATCGCGGTAGATGTCGACCGCTCGACCGGCTCGGGCGTTTTCGGGCGTCACCGTGTGCTCGACCATGCAGATGCTCATGACCGAGTCGAAGCGGATGGGGGCCTCGTACTTCTTGTAGTCCTCGCAGAGGGCGGTCGTGTTTGGCAGGTTGCGCGACGTGCACTTCTTCCACTGCTCGGGGCTCAGCGTAATGCCGTGGACGCTGGGCACTCGATTGATCGTCGCCTGGTACTCGAGGTTCGCGCCCCAGCCGCAGCCGACGTCGAGCACGCTCTCGGTGTGGGGGCCAATCCCCGCGAGGCGACTGAGTCTCTTTAGCTTGTTATCTTGAGCTTTTTCGAAGTTGTCGGAGAATCCGACAGTGTCTTCATAGAGAGCGCAGGTGTAATTCATGCGCTGATCGAGCCAGAGTGCGAAAAACTCGTTACTGACTCCGTAAGAAACTTCCACGTCTTGCTGTGTCGATCCCACTCAAGGACCCCCCGGTTCAGATTGAGCGGCGACCCTATCACTCAAGTAGGTCTGCAAACCAGAGTAAATCCTACCGCACTGAGTCAATTAGTAAAGTACATTGATTTACTATTCCGGACTCATTTTGTCCGGAAGTGCTCCCTCAGGAGCACGCAGGCTGAGGACGAGGCCCGAGGAGAGGAGCTGGTTTTCAAACCGGAAAATGGTTTTTCCAGCTGACCGGTGCTAGGTTTCCCGCCCATGAAAACCACCGAGTCGGGGATGCCGGACCCCGCGACGCTTTCCGAGCTCTCGGACCGGGCTGTGCGCATCTCGAACCGGGACTACCTTCTCCAGACCTATTGCAAGGAGCTCCAGACCGACCACTCCGACATCTTCGCGAAGGCGCGCGTCTACTCCGAGACGATCCACGAGGTGAAGCGCCACGGCATTCTCCAGTACGGAGTCCCGATCGAGTCCAAGCCCGGGCCCACGGTCACGATGGAGTTCTTCGGCGAGAAGCGAAAATTGATCATGTTCGCGAGCAACGACTACCTGAACCTCTCGACCGACCCGAGGGTTCACGAGGCGATCCGGCGCGCGCTCGACGAGTACGGCGTCGGCGCGGGCAGCTCGCGGGTGGGCACGGGCTACTCCTACCTGCACCAGGAGCTCGAGGCGAAGCTCGCGGCGAGCTTCGGCAAGGAGGCGGCGATCCTCTTTCCGACGGGCTTCGACGCGGTCGCATCGCCGGCGCTCTCCCTGCTCACCGCGAACGACCGGGTGCTCATCGACGGGTCGTCGCACGCCTGCATCCTCGAGGGGGCGCATATGAGCGGCGCGACCGTGCGGGTCTTCGCGCATAACGACGTGGAGCGACTCGAGGACACGCTTCGGCGCTCGCGCGCCAAGCTCGAAGGGGGCGGCCTTCTCGTGATGATCGAAGGCGCCTACAGCATGGACGGCGATATCGCGAAGCTGCCCGAGATCGTGGCGGCCTGCCGCCGCCACGGCGCGCGCCTGTTGGTCGACGAGGCTCACTCGATCGGTGTGCACGGCGCCCGCGGCCGCGGCGTCTGCGAGCACTTCGGACTGGCGTCCGAGGTGGACCTGATCGCGGGCACCTTCAGCAAGTCT
>CAYJTX010000121.1:4058-8842 GCA_964372615.1 uncultured Bacteriovoracaceae bacterium
CTCGGCGCGACGGGCGGCTTCGTCGCGGCGGATCGCGACGTCATCACCTACCTCAACTTCATGGCGCGCAAGGTGGTCTTCAGCGCCGCGCTTCCGCCGATCCTGGTCGCGGGTGTCAGCGCCGCGCTCGATGTCATGGAGAACGACTCGTCGCTGCGCGAGCGGCTCTGGGAGAACGTGCGGTACCTTGCGCGGGGGTTGGAGCAGGCCGGCGCGAGGCTGCTCGGTACCGACACCGCGTCGGTGCCGGTGCTCATCGCTAACGACGGCATCATGTTCCAGTTCACGCAGGACCTGATCCGAGAGGGGATCTTCACGTTTCCGGCGGTCTACCCGACCGTGCCGAAGAATCGCTCGGTCTTCCGGCTGGCGCTCCAATCCAAGCACTCGCGCCTCGAGCTCGATCACACGATCGAGGTCTTCGGGCGGCTGCTCCGAAAATACGACGTTGTCTAGCGGAGGGCCTTCGTGTGGGTCTGGACTGCGAGCCCCCGGCTCGACTGAGACCCTTTCATTCTCACGGACCTCCCAAGCGACCGCGAGGTTTACCGTGCAACGCGTTAGTAAAATCTGCTGAGATTTACCGGCGAATTGACTATCGTCTCAATCCTTATGGACACAGTGTTTTCTGGCGCAGGGTGGTGGCTCTGGGCTCTGCTGGCGTTCGGCGTGTCCCTCGGGGCGGGAATGACGGGGTGGAAGCTCCTGCATCGCCGCCTCGAGCGATGGGCCGAGAAGTCCGTGGCCGAGTGGGACGATATCCTCGTCCGCAACATCCGTTTTCCGGGGCAGGCGCTCGTCTTTGTCGCGGCTCTCGGCATCGCCTCGACCGTTGCGCCGGATGCGGTACGCGGGCACCCGATCGTGAGCTACGGCGGCCGTATCGCGGTCATCGCGATGGTGGCCTGGATCGTCGATCGTCTCCTCGCGACGGCGGTCCAATCCAAATTCGTCACGAACGTGATGGGAACCGCGAGTCGGACGCTCGTTCTCACCGGCAGTCGGATCGCCTTGAGCTCGCTTCTCGTTTTGGTGGTCCTGGACACGGTCGGCATTTCCATCACGCCGCTGCTCGCCTCCCTCGGCGTCGGCTCGGTCGCGGTCGCGCTGGCCGCGCAGGAGACCCTCTCAAACCTCTTCTCCGGCATCTATATTCTGATCGACCGTCCCGTGAGACTCGGAGATGTCGTGCAGGTCGACGACGTAAGCGGCACGGTCGTCAAGATCGGCTGGCGCAGCACGCATATCCGGGGTGGCGCGAATACGACGATCATCCTGCCCAATTCGCGGATGGCCTCCTCGCGCGTGATCAATTTCGACCTGCCCGACCGCGAGCTCGGCCTGTCGGTCGACGTGGGAGTGGGGTACGGGAGCGACCTTGCGCACGTGGAGAAGGTCACGCTCGACGTCGCGCGCGAGGTGCTCCAGCGCGTGCCCGGTGCGGTCGCGGGCTTCGAGCCGACCGTGCGGTACCAGCAGTTCGCCGACTCGAGCATCGGTCTTAAGATCATCCTCCGAGTCCGCCAGTTCTCCGATCAGGACGGCGTTCGGCACGAGCTGATCAAGGCGATTCATACCCGTTACCGCGCCGAGGGGATCGAGATCCCGTTCCCGAGCCGCACCGTGCATGTCGCGGCCCCCGAAAGGCCCCGTTTCGGCGGGCTGGAAAAAACAGTTTGATATCAACTCAGTGTGATTTGCTGGTTCGCCTGCGCTCGAATCAAGGACTCAGGCGTACGCTCGCAGAACCAGCCGGCGCCGCACGGGGGGGCTGTTACCACCGTAGGCCCTCAACCGGCGGAGGAGCGGGCTGTTTCGCGTCGATGGACTGTTCCTTACAATCAGTTCAGCGCGCGCGACGCCGACACCACCTTGAGGTTTCACGTCGTGCTCGAGGTCAGCGGCTACGTCCTGGACCTGGATCTCGGCCCGGCGCGGAGCCGCTGCCCCTGAGGGATTACTTCAGCAGGATGTTCGGTAGCGCCCCGGATGTGCCGCTTGGAGTCCGCTCCATTCCGGCTCAGGAATACGTTCGCGAGTACTCGGGCGTCTATTCCGAAAGAACGGGCGATGTTCGCAACTGGGCCTACTATCTCCACGATACGGATGGGCGCCACCCGGTGATTCCGCTCGCGGATTTTCTCGAGCTCAGTCATAACTCATGAGTCGTCGTCGGCACGAGGCTGGGGGCCGGGAACGATGCCCGCGATGTCCGGATCGACTCCGTCGTCACCGGTGGGCTCCCGATCCTTCCTTTGCTCGTTCCGGTAGGCGCGCTTTTCCTTCTTTTCCTGCTGGCGCTCCAGTCGGGATCGCTCACGGTTCCGCTTCGCTTGAGTGGCTTTACTGGGCTTGGCGATGACACATCTCCTGGTTGCCGATCGATTCTCTTGCCTTAAAGATTAGCATGCGGGGTCCTTGTGATCGAGGGCGATCGGGATTGCCTGGACCCGAATCGGAGTTGGAGTGTCGATGCTCTTGGCCCCGAGCGCGTGATTCAGCGTTGGAGGGAGAGTGAAGTCATTTATGAGCGCGGCACCGGGTCAACCGGCGACGGGCTTCCGGGCGCGCTCGGGTCGTCTTACGGTTAAGTGATCACAGGGCCGACAAAGGTGAACCTGCATGGAGTCCCAGTCGAACCAGTCCCCGTCCCGCTGCGCGAAAATACGCCGGCAATGGTAGCAACGAAACTGGTTCTTGCCTGGCTTCTCCAGGGACGGTGGGATCATGTGTCATCCTCTTGGGATTCAAGACCGGGACATGGAAAATGAACGGCCCCTCTCCCGAGGGAGAAGGGCCGCCCCCATGCAGAAAAAATTCGATTACCAGCGGTTCGGGCGTCCGCCGCTGCCGCCGAAGGCGCGGTTTTCACGCGGAACCATCGGCTTGGCTTCGTTGACCGTCATCGCGCGGCCTTCGCAGTCAGCGCCGTTGAACTGGGAGATGGCGGCTTGCGCTTCCGCATCCGACGACATCTCGACAAAGCCGAAACCTTTACTGCGGCCGCTGTCGCGGTCCATGATGATCCTGGACGATTCGACCGTCCCGCACTGCGAGAACGTGTCCGCAAGGAATTGATCGGTCGCTGAGAACGGAAGATTTCCTACGTATAGCTTTTTACCCATGTAACCTCCTAAAGGCTGGGAGCCGCTTAAGAGGATATGGGCCCAATTGCCCGCAGACTCTGAAGAAGCGAATGCCCTAACTGTCCCGGAGAGAATAGCACGGGCGGGGGCCCATGGAAACGTGAATGTCCGGCAATAGCCGGATACGCGGTACCGAGACCGGTGTTTCCGCGAAAGGATCACGTGTAATTCCAGAGCTATAGTGCTGTCCAACGTGCTAACCTTTCCATTCAATGGGGGAAGCGGACTCAGTGGTATTGGCCAGGTTCCAGGATATCGAGGCGCTCTGGAATGTTTCGGACCCGGCCGGCTCCGAGATCCGTCTCCGTTCGCTGCTCGGTGACGCCGCGGGGCTGACCGGCCGTGACAAGGGCTACTGGATCGAGCTCCTTGCGCTGATCGCGCGGGCAGAGATCCTGCAGGGCAGGTTGGCCGAGGCTCGGGGTTCGTTGAAAAACGCCGAGCTGATCCTCGAGGAAGAGCAGGGGGGGCATCGAGTCTCAGCGCGGATCCGCTGGCTTCTGGAGACCGGGCGGCTCGAAATCGCAATGAAAACTCCGTCGCAGGCGCGACGGCACTTCGGTGAGGCCTGGACGCTTGCGATCAACTCGGGCGAGGATTATTTCGCCGTCGAGATCGCACAGCTGATGGCTGTGATCGAGCCTCGCAAGGAGCAGGAGGAGTGGATCGTCCGGGCGATCGAGATCGCCGAGAGCTCCCCCGCGCAGAAAACCAAGCACTGGCTGGGTTCACTTTACTCGGCCCTCGGCTGGAGAGCCTTTGATCGGCGGCAGTTCGATCAGGCGCTGGGGATCTTTCAGAAGGCGCTCCGGTTTCTGAAAGGTTGCGGAACCGAGCGCGAGATCTTCGTGGCCCGCTGGTCCGCGGGAAAGGTCCTTCGCGCATTGGGCAAGACCGAAGAGGCCCTGGCGATTCAGAACGCTCTTCTCGCGGAGCTGGGAGTCAGCGGCACGAAGGACGGACGGCTCTACGAGGAGATCGCCGAGTGTCTCCACGAGCTGAAGCGCGCGCCGGAGGCGCAGCTCTACTTCGATATGGCCTACCGCGAGCTTTCCAGCGACGAGTGGGTGGCTGACAACCAGACGGTGATGCTGAAGCGGATGAAGGACCTCGGGAAGGTGAAAGGGCCGGGCTAGATCACCCTGTCTCAGCCCTCCTCTCTCACCTCAACCGTGTCGCAACTTCAGTGCCAGGTCGGGCGGAAGACGAACGCGGACTTACTCACGCAGCGGCTCGACATCAGCAGTTCCGATCGCCTCGGCGAGCGACAGGCGCCCAAGATAAGAGTCGCGCCGATATTGGAGATTGCGAAGTCGCGTGTCGAAGAGCTTCTCCGCCGCCCCCGCCACGTCGGGCGAATTCTTGATGCCGCGTTTGTACTCCGAGAGCGTGATGTCGTAGTAGCGCTTCGCTCGATCGAGGTTCTTCTCCTCTAAATCCACTCTCGCCTCGACGGTTTTGAGGCGCGTGTACGCGTTTTCGATCTGGACTCTTACCTGTTGCCGGAGTCGGTAAACCGTTACTTCAGATCGCTCCATATCCCGTGCCCGAGCAGACCGTTCGTAGTGACTTTCAAGGCCCGAGAACAGCGGCAGCGAGATCTTCAGCTGGACGCCCCAGGCCGGCGTCTCTGTCAAG
>CAYJTX010000122.1:0-1019 GCA_964372615.1 uncultured Bacteriovoracaceae bacterium
GCGTAGGCCGTGGCAACGACGTCTATCTCCTCGGAACGCTTGGGACGGGGAATCACTTCATAGAGGTCTGTCTCGACGAGGAAGATCGGGTCTGGTTTCTGCTTCACAGCGGCTCACGTGGGGTAGGCAACAGAATCGGCTCCTACTTTATCGAGCTGGCGAAGGAGGATCTTCGAAAGTCCCTCGCGAGCCTCCCCGACCGCGATCTGGCTTACTTCAAGGAGGGCAGCGAGCACTTCGACGACTACTGGGAGGCCGTCGCGTGGGCGCAGGATTTCGCCCGGGCGAACAGGGAGCTGATGATGGGGTCGATCATTCGCCTGTTCTCCGGATTGAAGGGCATTCCGCCGTTTCAGACCGGGGCGGAGGTTGTGAATTGCCACCATAATTATGTGGCGCAAGAGGGACACTTCGGTGAGAGGGTACTGGTGACCCGCAAGGGCGCGGTCAGGGCGGGATTGGGTGAGCTCGGAATCATTCCGGGTTCGATGGGAGCGAAATCCTATGTCGTTCGGGGCAAGGGCAGCGTGGAGAGCTTTCAGTCCTGCTCTCATGGCGCCGGGCGGGCGATGTCGAGGGGGGAAGCGAAGCGCCGCTTTTCGTTGGCAGACCACGCGCGGGCGACTCAGGGGATCGAATGCAGAAAGGACTCTGAGGTCCTTGATGAAACTCCAGGGGCCTACAAGGACATCGATTCGGTCATGGCCGCGCAGAGTGACCTCGTCGAAGTCGTGCACACCTTGAGGCAGGTGCTCGTGGTGAAGGGCTGACCCAGGAGTAAATAAGAAGAGCCTGGCCCCAGCGGGACCGGGCTCCTCTTGGTTTGTTCATATTTTCAGCGGCTGCCGTTGACTAAAGCGGAGGCTGTTGCGGAGTGCCCCCGCCTTCTGGAGTACCCCCGCCCTCGGGAGGAGGGCCCTTACGCGGACGCTTGCCGGGGCGTTTCGGTGGTCCACCCTCCGGCGGAGGCCCGCCGGGCTGTCCACCTTCTGGAGGCGGCCCCACTCCAGGGTCTCCGC
>CAYJTX010000122.1:1119-8810 GCA_964372615.1 uncultured Bacteriovoracaceae bacterium
CCGGAGGAGGTCCGCCTGGCCCACCGCCCGGAGGAGGTCCGCCTGGCCCACCGCCCGGAGGAGGTCCGCCTGGCCCACCGCCTGGAGGAGGTCCGCCTGGTCCACCGCCTGGCCCACCGCCTGGAGGAGGTCCGCCTGGTCCACCGCCTGGCTTCATTCCACCCGGTCCACCCGGTTTCATGCCTCCTGGTCCACCCGGTTTCATGCCTCCCGGTCCACCCGGTTTCATGCCTCCCGGTCCACCCGGGGGACCACCCGGTGGCGGTCCTCCTGCTGGCGGTCCACCCGCCGGTGGTCCGCCAACTCCTGGCGCAGGATTATTACCGCCAATGGCCGGTAGAGCCAGGGCCAGTGTTGATGCTGCGACGACGCAGCTTTTTAAGAACGAACGACGCATACTAATCCATCCCCCCTTCTGGTGATGAATGGTTTTCTTCTTACTCCAAAATATGGAACGACCGGAACGACTTAATGTTACGTCCGATTCACAATCCTGTCAGATCAAACAGTTCGGCATGAAACTGACAGGGGTGTGTCGCGCGAGGCGCGCGCAATTGTTGCTCGGCCGGCAGTGATCTGAAAATGGTGGAGCTAATCGGGATCGAACCGACGACCTCTGCAGTGCGATTGCAGCGCTCTACCAACTGAGCTATAGCCCCACGTCCCTATTGGGAATAGAGAGCCCCTCTTACCCCATCTCCCCCGCGTTTCTCACCTGGATTTTACTACGGGCACCCGATGGCGGTCCTTCGGTCGCAGGAAACGACGCGGTGCGCCTGTCGGAAATCTGATAACGTCCCCTGGGATTCAGGAGCCGGTAGGCCGATTTACTGATGAAGAGCGAAGAGACACGCGACCTGGCGATTGTCCTGAGAGCCGTTCCCTACGAGGACCGGAATCGGGTGATCACCGCGATCACGGAACACCATGGCCGGATTTCGGCGATGGCCCGAAATGCCGTGCACTCGCGCCGCTTCGGCGGGTGCCTGGACCTGTTCGCGGCCTCGGAATGGCGCTGGATCGATCGTCCGGGCACAGACCTGGTCCGTCTCGAGGAGGCGGTGATTCGGCGGCCCTTCGAGGCAGTCCGCCGGGATCTCCATCGCCTCGCGATCGCTTCCGCGTGGAGCGAGATTCTCATGAAGGTCGCTCCTGAGCGGCAGGCAGCGCCGGAGCTGTTCCGGCTTCACGCGAACGCGCTTGCTGCACTCGACGATTTCCTGGAGGAGCCTCTGATCCTACTGGAGAGATACCTACTGAAGATTCTCCAGGCGTCCGGGGCGCAGCCGAACCTGGGAGCGTGCCTCTCGTGCGCGGCTCTCAGCACTCGCATGGATCCGTCGGAATCGCTGGTCTGCCTGGTCGCGGAAGCGGGATGGATCTGCTCGAGCTGTCGGCAGAGCACCACCCGCCATCTCCAAGGGCTTCCGAAGCGACTTTCGGCCGGGACCGTGACTCGGCTAAACGAAGCGCTCTCCGGGTCGATGCGCCAGGTGTGCCGGGATCCGGCGGGAGTCGAGGAGCTCGCGACGGAGTTTCTTCTGGCGCTGATGGAATATCACCTGCCAGGGTTCGACCGACAGCAGATCCGCTCTCTCAGCTTCTTCGAGGACCTTGAGCCGAGAGGATCCAGTCAGCGACAGCCCGGAGATCATCTCCGATAAAATCTGTCTCGCCCGTCTTGAGGCCAGCCTCTGTCTGAGCTCCCGCCCCCGTGCGTACCAGGGCGACCTTTCCGCAGCCCGCGGATCGCCCGGCTGCCAGGTCCAGGGATTTGTCGCCGACCATGACGGATGCGGCAAGGTCGATTCCATGCTGCACGGCCGCGTCCAGAATGAGTTTCGGGCTCGGCTTCCTGCAGCCGCACTTTTCATCGGGCGCATGTATGCAGGATCGGAAATCGATTATTTTTGCGCCGGAAACGCGAATCAGGTCATTGATCCTTGCGTGCACCTGATCCAGGGCCTCTGGAGGGATGATCCCTCGACCCACGCCCGATTGGTTCGTGACGACGATGAGGAGATAGCCCGAGGCGGACAGACGATCGAGCGCCTCCCCGACTCCGGGGATCATTCTCAGGCTGGAGGGATCCTTGAGGTAACCGGGATCGACGTTGAGCGTACCGTCCCGATCCAGGAAGACCGCCCTGCGAGGCTTCGAGTCCTTCTTCTCCCACTCCCAGGCACTGCGAAGGACACGAACGAGGGCGGTCCCGGAGTCAACTGAGAAGCCCAGTTCCCTCTGCGCATTCTTCGAGTCGGCGATCAGTCGGGGCGGATCGCCAGGGCGGCGACCCTCGAGGACGGTCTCGATTCGGTGGCCACTCACGGACTCGGCGGCTTTGATCACTTCGCGTACGGAGTAGCCTTTCTCAGTACCCAGATTGAAGGCCTCGAAGCGGCCCGGGCCGGAAGAGGCCGAGAGCAGGTGTTCCATCGCCTTTTCGTGCGCTTTCGCCAGATCAGTCACGTGAACATAATCACGGATACAAGTGCCGTCAGGTGTCGGGTAGTCGTCCCCGAAGATTCGCAGGGGCTCGGCCCGTAGGGCGGAGCGCAGAATATTCGGGATGAGATGCGTTTCGGGCGAGTGCCGCTCCCCCACCCGACATTTTTCGTCTGCGCCTGCGGCGTTGAAGTACCGGAGCGCTACTGACCGGAGATTTCCACGAACGGCGGACTCCTCCAGGAGCAGCTCTGCGTCTTTCTTGCTTTGGCCATAGGGATTGACTGGATTCCTAGGAAAGGCCTCGGTGATCGGGCGGTCACCGGGATTCCCGAAGACCGCTGCGGTCGACGAGAAGATCAGGTTTCGCGTGCCTGCCTTCAGCATTGCGTCGATCAGGTGTCGGGTTTGATCGACATTGTTCTCGGCGTATTTGCCCGGATTTGTGACACTTTCCGCGACCTGCGCGCTCGCCGCGAAATGCATCACGCAGTCGAAGCGTTCGCGAAGAAGGAGCTCCGCCGCCTCCGGACCTCCGGCGCGGCCGAGGGTGAAGCCCCCGCTGAGCACGAGATCCCGATGGCCCGTCGAGAGGTCGTCCAGGACCCAGATGTCATGCCCCTGGTCGATCAGCCAGGCGCAAGCGGCACTTCCAACGTATCCGGCCCCGCCGACGACCAGAACCTTTGCCATCGCCTGAACCTTATCATATCTTGAGTGCGATTCATGGCGGCTTTGCTCCGGCTGGGACCTTATCTCCGGCCTCACCTCTGGCTCATCGTCTCGGGTTTTCTCCTGGCGATCCCGCTCGCTGCGCTACGCTTCAGCCCCGCGCCCTTCGCGAAATGGGTGGTCGATGATCTTCTCGCCAGCCGCGACAGGAGTAAGCTCCTCATCTACCCAGCGCTCTTCGTGGGGATTTTCGCTGCGAATTTCGTTCTGCGGTTTCTTCATTATTACCTGATTCGGATCGTCATCGCGCGCGTGAACCAGGGACTGAAGAACGACCTCTATCGGCATCTCATGGGTCTCTCGGCCGACTACTATACGTCCCAGGCGACGGGCACCTTGATCTCCAGGGTAGGAGCAGACACACAGTACGTCGATGGGGGGATCGCGGCGCTCGGGGCGCTGGTGCGGGAGCCGTTCGTTTTCGCAATGCTGTTCAGCTACGCCCTGTACATCAACTGGCAGCTGACGCTGGTGACTCTCGCTATTCTCCCTCCCCTTCTCTGGGTCTTCGCGACGACGGGAAGAATCCTGAAGAGGTACATCACTCGGATTACCGAAGAGAACGCTCGTCTCTACTCCACGCTTCAGGAAAGTTTCACCGGCATTCGAGTGATCAAGTCCTTTCGCCTGGAGTCCTACATGCGGCAACGATTCGAAGGGCAAAGCGCCGCTTTCACGCGATTCCTGATGAAGACGGCCGCGCTCGAAGAGGCTTCGCACCCGATGGTGGAGCTGCTTACGGCGTTCGCGGTCGCGGGCGTCCTCTATCTTGGCGCATCTCAGGTCATCGACGGTACGATGACCCAGGGAGACCTCATAGCGTTCCTGGCCTCTTTCGCGCTGATGATGGATCCGCTGCGTCGGATGAACGAGGTCAACATCAAGACGCATTCGGCCGCTGCGGCCTGTAACCGCATCTTCGAGGTTTTCGACTGGAAGTCCCGGCTCGTCGAGGACGCGAATCCGGCGAGGCTGCCGACCTTCGAGCGGGAGATCCGCTTCGCACGAGTCTCCTTCGCGTATCCGGACGAACCGGAGAGGGCGATCGTTCGCAACCTGAGCTACACGATTCGAAAGGGCCAGGTCGTAGCGCTCGTGGGACCGAGCGGCGCTGGAAAGAGCTCGATCGTGGCGCTCTTGCCGAGACTCTTCGACGTGACGGGCGGGTCGATCTCGGTGGACGGGACTGACGTCAGGAGGCTCTCGATCGACGATCTGCGGTCCAGGATCTCCATCGTGAGCCAGGATATTTTCCTCTTCAACGACACGATCGAGGCGAATATCCGGTGCGGGAAGCTTGCGGCCACTCGGGCCGAGATCGGCGAGGCGGCGCGACGGGCCCATGCGGCGGAATTCATCGAGCGGCTTCCGTCCGGATATGCCACGGTCATCGGAGATCGCGGCCAGAAGCTCTCGGGCGGGGAGCGGCAAAGGCTTTCGATCGCTCGGGCGTTTCTGAGAGAGTCGCCGATTCTCATCCTTGATGAGGCGACCTCGAGCCTGGACAGCGCCTCGGAACGCGCGGTTCAGCAGGCGCTCGATGCGTTGATGAAGGACCGGACCACCCTCGTCGTCGCGCACCGCCTTTCCACGGTTCGGGGCGCGGACGTGATCCACTTTCTGAGAAATGGGGCGATTGTCGAGTCTGGAACTCACGAGGAGCTGATGGGCCGAAGGGGAGAGTACGCGCGCCTTCACGAGATCGGCTACGGGGCTGATTCTCCGTGAGTCCGTGGACGGCGGTCTTGGAGTCCTTTCACTCCGCGCTGGTCGACGAGCTGAACGCACGCCTTCCGAATCAAAAGCCGGAGCTGGGGTTGCCGAAGCGGTTCCGCGTGTGGGTGCTTCCGGAGGAAAGCGTCAGTGCGGCGCTCGCCGCCCTGGTCGTGACCGGGGGTACTGAGGCTGCTGTCCTGCTCGCCTTCGAAAGCGGGGAAATTTCGGTCATCGGGGCTTCTCTCGAGCAGTTCTGGCAGTCGCTGCTGACAAGGGCTGGAGCGGAATTTTCCCGCAGGGGGATTCAGCCCAAGATCATGCCGCCCACTCGAGTCGGACGTGGTGAGGGGCTGCCGCGAGGGTTTCCTCAGCTTACCCGCTTCGTGTGGATCCCATTTCGCGTTCGGGGTGACTGCTTGTATCTCGGGATCGGAGCCTAGAGTTGGTGGAAGCGGCTTTTCCGTGCGTAGCGAAGTCGCCCCGGAGGAAGGTGGGCGGCTCCGCCGCGCCGCCGTAGCGGGGCAAGGCGCCTGAGGGACACAGCCGGCTACGCCGGTCCTGCGCTGATCACTGCGTGGCCGGAACGGCAATCGGCACGTTCGTGCCGCCGCCCCCGTGCTCGACCCGCCGAAGCGCCGGGCTGGGCCGGTCGGCCGTCGCTGAGCTGGGGGAGAGCGCTGACATACCTTCCCCGCGGTCCTGGGTTCCGAAGCCGTAGCAGGCGATGGCAATGTTGTCGGGAGGAGTCACGGGCGGATCCCCGTTGCGGCCCTTGCGGTAGTACTCGCGACATGTGCTCTTCGCGGACGTCGAAACTCCGGACCACCCGCTGTCAGTACGCACGAAATAATGCAACATAGCGGAGCCCGCCTTGTAGCCGATATCCTCGCATCGGCCGGCGGGTGGTGCGCCGCCGCTGAGAGCCGTTCTCCTTCCCTCGCCGTACTCGCTGCCACAGGCCCCCTCCCGGCCATGCTGGAGCCCGAGCGCATAGCATTGACTGTCCGGGTGGAGCGCCGATCCGCTCTCCCGATTCCCCGATCCCTCGGCGGCGCCGAGGCTAAAGCTCTCGTAGCGCGAGCCCATGCCACAGGCCAGGTCGGCCAGGGCCGATCCCGGGAGGCCCACGACGGCGAACGCGATGGCGAGCGAGACCCTACACAGATTTTGCATTTTGTACCCCATAGACGCCCACTCTATCAGCAGCGCGGGTGAGGGCGGAATGTGGCAATTGTGACACAGCAATTGTGCGACACAGTTGTTTGCGTTTGCGTTCGCCGCGCGGGTTCTATCCCGTTTTCGTGTAAGGCAATGATTCGACTGAGCGGATGAACCGGGAGTTGAGGTAGCCGCAGACCTGCATGATCTTGAGCTTTGAAAGTAGGTGGGGTGAATCGGAAGCGACCTAACGGTTTGCTAGCGGTCGAAACCCGCTATTAGGGGGGTTCGGGCCGGAGCAACCGGTTGCGAGGCGTCCAAACCCTCCTATTCCGGGTTTCGAGGCAGGGCAAGTCTGAGGTTCTGGGTTTGTCGCGCATTCACGGACTCACCACACTGTCTAGTCGGCCGAGGTCGCGCCCGCCGTGCTGAGTCCAGTCGCCGACACGTCAGGTAGGAGCGATTTCTCCCTTCGCAGCGAAGCCGCCCCGGAGGGAGGCGGCAGAAGCGAGGAAAGCTTCCGGACAGTTGCGACTGCGTGCGCCGCACTCAGCCTTTCGGTCACAAGTTCGGCGGAACGAGAGTTGAGGGTATGATGGATCATCCTCACGATTTTCTCCCTGGGGGTGACCATGCAGCTCCCCGTGGGATCGAGTGCTACGCTGATCCGTAGCCAATCCCACGATTCCCACAATTTGGAGAGGCGCGAATCAATCTCCCGAGGCACGCCCAACACCCGACTCCGGTCCAAGGCACCCAGGCGGAAGTCAGGGAGCTCCACGCGGACTTCCCCGAAAACCCGGTCGTCCAGATGGCCCGAAAAGTTCTCCTCGAAAAGTGCTGGGTGATCGGCGAGCACGGCTCGGACCTCAAGAATCTGCTTGTCCAGGCAGAGGTCCATGGCTTCGGCGACGCTCTTCATCGGCAGGTACGTGATTCCCCCCAGATGCCTTATGGCCAAAGTCCGGAACGACAGACCTGTCCGGGCGAACTCTCTCCCCAGGAAGGAGTCCACCCGCTCGATCTCGTAGGCGAGAGCGGGTGCCGTGGCGAAGGCGGCTAATGTTGAGGCAAGGATCAGTCGGACACGAGGGCTTTGCATCGTTCGGTCCTCTCTCTTCCGGGGAATGCACCGCTCGTGCCGCTGGAATCGCCTGAATCTAAGGGCAAGGGAGCGGCCTGAAGTGTCGACGCAGCGGACGGGGGCAGTGAACGGATACAATAAACCTATTTGTCTATTTGTTTCTTAAGAGAAAATAAACTTGTTCTATAGCCCGGAGAGCCGTTGTCATTTCCGGGTGATGTTCTTCAGGAACAGGTAGTTCAACGGGGAGAGCGAAAAATCTCTCACGCGCGCGCTCAGGAGGACCGCGTTCTTTCTGTAGAAGAGAGGAACGATCACAGCGTCGTGATCGAGCAGCACCCGCTCGGCCTCCGAGTAGATTTCCTGCCTCTGCTTGCGGTCGATCGCGGATCGCGCCCTCGCCAACAGGCCGTCGAAGGCGGAGCTCGACCAGCCGGTCGAATTTGGTCCGCTGCCAGTCTGGAAAATCTCTAGGAAGTTGTTTGGATCCGGGAAGTCAGCCCCCCAGTGCCCGATGAAGAGCGCGGCCCGGCCGGCACGCAGGTTTCTCTGTTAC
>CAYJTX010000123.1:0-2801 GCA_964372615.1 uncultured Bacteriovoracaceae bacterium
CCTATCAAGATTCCGCGATCGCCTTCCAGATCCTCTTAGGCACGATTCTTATCGGCGGGGTTGTATGATCCTTCGAAGCCAGTACGGCATTTGCGAGCCGAATGAACCGCCGGCCGAGACGCTCTCTATCATTCCGGAAACCGTTAAATCGCTCCTTGCGGAAGGTATGCAAATTCCAGATTTGGCGGCACGAATCGGTGTTCATCCGAGCGAGTTTGGGGAACTCATTGGGCTGGATCGCGGTTTTGTTCCCGATCAGCTTGAGCTGGAAAACCTTTCCTAAGTTAGGAAGCCAGCTTCGTTAGGTCCTCAAACTGCGTGACCGCCTTCCACAGCCGGTAGGCGGTTTCTCGGGAGCACCCGAGAAGGCTCGCCGCCTGGTTCGGGTTCTCGGCAAGTCCCGCGACAATGAGATACACGAGGTCCGCGCGAAAGTTCGGGCCGATTAGAGCGCGCAGCCGAAGCCAGAGGTTCGACCTGAGAATCCCATTCAGGGAGAGAATCTTTTTCTCATCCTCCGGGTGAAGCATCGCGATCCGATAGCCGAACTCTCGGAAGTGCGGGTCCTCTCCGTGTTTGGAAACGAGGTAGGGATCGGCGTACTCGGACGGCGGCGATGGAAGGCGCTTGCCTTCCAGATCGCGCTTCATGTTTCGGAAGATGAGTGCCCAACGCTTGTCCCGGTCGCGCGCGAGACGGCTCGCAACGGCTCCGAGAACGATCTTATCCTCATCGGAGGCTTCCTCGGCCAGTCCGGCGAGGCGCTCGATATGGACCAGGTCGGAGGCGATGTCGAGCCAGGCCAGAAGCATCCGAAAGAGCTTTCGATCGGCCCGAAAGCTCGGCAGAAGCGAGAGGATCGTCCTTTCTGGGTCAGCAGTTTTCTTCGCGGCGCCGCCGTAGAAGGCGAAGCCGAGAGAGAGAAGTGCGTCCCGGTGCTTCCCAACGAGCCGACCCATGGCTTATTTCCTCTCCTCATGCCCGAGGGCCTTGCCAAGGCGTGCGAAGCACTCGGCCACGCGTCCAGGCCAGAGGTGTGAGCCGTCGCGTTCGAGGACCCAGGTTCGGATTGCCTCCAGCTCCTCCCGCGTCGGCTTGATCCGGAGGAGATCCTCGAAGTCGTCTTCGCGATCACAGAAGGCGTACATCTTAGTCGCAATGAGGTCCGAGCGACCGAGCGCGCGCACCTCAAGCGCCTTGCCCTTGAAGATCGGAACCGACCTTTCCTCCCACCCTGGGAGTAGATCGCGCGTAAGACTCTCCGGGCCGTTATTCAGCCAATTCGTGGAGAGGCCGAGCTTTCGAGCGACCGCCTCCGCGGCTGCGCCCAAGACCGGGTCGATCTTCGGAACGATGACGTCGAGATCCCGCGTCTGACGCTCGATAATCTGCATGGCCAGAAGCGCGCCACCACCACAGGCGATCAACGTGCGCTCTTCGCCTCGCGCTACAAGCTCGCGATCGAGCTCGTTCAGTGTCTCGGCAGTGTTTTCAGGGCCCAGCATGATGTAAGGATAATCCAGAATGTCTGGATTATCCAGACACTTCTACCGGCCAGTTTTCGTGCAACATTTCGTGCAACAAATACCTCGAAAACGGCCCAAAACAGCCATCAGCAACCAGACCCGCCGTCCCGTCGCCACTCGGTTTTCACTACGTTTTTAGGATTTCTTCGAGGGAAGGAGAAGAGCCCCGATTGATTTCCAAGCGTGCTCCTTCAGCCACTCGGACATCTCTCCACTTCAAGTAGGCGTGGCTGCCTTGAACCCGTAACATGGTCAAAAGTTCAAGTCTATCGGGGATCTGGCCTGCTGCTGGAGGCTACTCTCAGCGGCCCGCATTCCACCTTGATGATCTTGAGCTGGTATGCGGTGAGAGTGCCATAGCCGATCCGGTTGGCGAAAACTTGAAGGGTGTACTCGAAGAACGCGATTCCCCCTGGGCGTCTTGGCCCTCAGTACCGGGCGAGCTCATGAAGAGCCACTCGTTGACACCGCAAACAGGCCGGGAGGAGACTCCGCGTGTGTCGGAAACGAGTCGAACGAGTTGGATCGGGATCGTTTTCGCCGGCGGGCGATCGACCCGAATGGGTCGCGATAAGGCCCAGCTTCCCTATTCGGGAGGGCGGCTGGTGGATCAGATGGCGCGCGTTCTGCGAGACGCGGGAGCGGCGCGGGTACTGGTGAGCGGCGAGGTCGACGGACATGAGTGCATCCCTGATCAAGTGAAGGGGCTCGGGCCGCTGGGCGGACTGGTCTCGACCTGCGAAGCACTGCTCGCGGAGGGATGCGTGGAGCCGACGCTCCTCGTGGTTCCAGTCGACATGCCGCTGATGACCGCGGAGCTTCTCCGGGCGTTGGGCGGCAGCCTGAAGTCATCGGCGGCGGCGCGCTTCACCGGCTTCGAGTTACCGTTTGCGATCGCGTGCACGGCGAAAACTGTCGCCGAAATTCGCAGGCTTCTGACACCCGGGATTCAGCCCCGCGATCGCTCCATTCGCGCGCTCCTTCGCGCGGTCGGTTCGCTTGAAGTGCCCCTTCCGCAGAGCGAGCTGTCGAAATTCGTGAATCTGAACACCCCTGAGGAGTGGGAAAGAGCGGCGAAGTCGGCAGGCTGATCGCGGTCCAAGTGCTGTGTTGCTCACGACGCAGCTCAGAGGTTAGGATCCTCGCTACAAAAACGACAGAGGAGAATATTCGGATGACGATGCGGCGGATCTCGATGCTGGGTTGCGGAATGGCTCTGGCGACAGGCTGGTTTGGCGCGGGAGTTCAAGCCGATTGGTCGGCCGATCTCGAGAC
>CAYJTX010000123.1:2811-8806 GCA_964372615.1 uncultured Bacteriovoracaceae bacterium
CCCGGCACATCGAATCGAAAAAGATCTATAACGGAAAGCTCTTCTTCAAGGACCCCAAGTCTCGGATGGAAAACAATATGTCGGGCCAAAAGGTCGTCATGCTGACCGAGAAGCCCAAGGCCGGGGACAAGAAGGCGACCATGAAAATGCTCATGGACGAGAAAAAAATGTACATGGTCATGGAGTTCGACAACTCGAAGGCCGGAACGTCGTGCCTGGGCGGGGATGTCGACAAGTGTCTCGTGGACCAGGGCTTCAAGAAGAAGGGCAAGGAAATCGTGGAAGGGCAGCCCTGCCAGGTTTTCGAGAAAGTGGAGACGTTGAAGGACGGAAAGACGTCTCAGACCACGATCTGGCGGCCGACGAGCATGAAAGATGTGGGCTTCGTCAAGACCATCGCGAAGACCGAAGGAAACACGATCGAGTTTCGCGTGAAGAATTTCAAGAACGCCCCCCTCGCTGCTTCCCTCTTCGAGGTTCCCGCCGGCTACACGAAGTTCGAGATGCCGAAGGGCTATTCCGAGATGATGCAGGCGCAGATGCAGGGCAAGGGCGACAAGGCAGCCAGCAATGGCCAGCAGATTCCCAACATGGAAGAGATCAAGAAGCGGATGATGAAAGGCATGCCAGGGCAGTGACCCGAAGGTCGGTCGCGGTCAGCCCAGGCTCGCGACGCCGATGGGGGCCTTCCGGGCTCCCCGGTCCGCGAATTCGTAGTTCCTGAGTACGTCGATCGCTGCGCGAAATCCGCTGCGCGCTATTTCGGTGAGCCTCTTCGCCGAGAGCGTGAAGTGCTCTCCGAAGAACGTCTGAGCGTCATTCGGGTTGGGGTGGATGTAGATCGTGTCGACGTCCGTTCGGTGATGCAGCTCCGCCTCGAGAATCTCGCAGATGCGCTTGCGGACGTCGTTGCCGATCCCCTGCTCCTGGCAGTAGCGGGAAACGGCGTGAATGGCGTTTCGTTGCACCTGCTTGTTATGGATGTGGTTGTTGATCTTCTGTTCGATGAGCAGGTAGATCGACTGGATCAGGATTGAAGGGAGCCCGTGGTCGGTGAGTGAGCCGGTCTCCCGGTGAAAGTGGTACGGCTGGTGACTGTAGCTCGCGATGACAAGATCGGCTCCGGCGTCGATCGCCACGTGGCTGGAGAGCGTGTCGCGGATCTCGCCGTCGATGTAATGAACCTGCTTGCCGTTCTGGTGGATCGCGTAGGGCGAGTAGATAAAGGGCAGCGCGGTGCTCGCCGCGCAGGCCTCCGAAATTCCGACGTCGTTGTTGTACTGGCAAGTCAGGTCGTGCGGGGGAGGCTGGTAGCTGTACTTTCCGAAGACCACCTTGCGCGAGTGATTGAGCTGCGTCGCGACGATGAACAGATCGGCGAGATAATCCTGGAAGCGATTGGACGGGAGGACCTGCTCCCGCAGATACTCCTCGATGCCCGCGGTGGAGAAGATGCCGTTTGCCCGCACCCACTTGAACTGAAGGAGGGCTTCCCAGTTTCCCTGGACCAGGTTTGAGATGATTCTTCGGAAGAGCAGGATCTGGGCGAGCTGCTCCTTGGTTGCGGACAAGGAGGGCCGGAACTTGAACATCGTCGGATACGAGAGCCTGGGAAGCACACGGGGCTGGGCGTCCCTCGGATCCGTCGGCTTGCGGTCTAGAAACGAGTTGAAGATATTCTCGAGAGAGTAGCCGGCGGCCAGGTAGGACGAGATGATCGAGCCCGCGCTCGAGCCCACGTAAGTCGAGATCTCCATGGGTCCCGGGCCCTTAGCGGAGCCGTCAGGAGGGACAGCCCCCCCATAGAACTTGAAACCCTGCTCCTGCAGCGCGAGAGCCACACCCAAGTGGAAGGCTCCGGCCTTAGTCGCGCCCCCACTGCAGACGAAGGCGATCTTTCTCTTGGGGCCGATCTTGATGCGGTCGGCCGCGCGAGTGCGTCGATGACCGAAAGGCTTGTCGTGAACTCCGGTTCCTGTGTGAATTCCACTCATTCCGGATTTGGACATATCCGAAGCAAGGGTACTTGAATTTGAATAGCTTGGAAATACAATCAGGAATAGGGGGTAGCGACGTTGACGACGTCTCAAGGTCATTCCGGAGACTGGATTCCACTCATGGACTACGCGATCCGCAGGGGCTTCAGTCTTTCGACGCTGAGGCGTCACATCAAGGCAAACAAGATTCAGTACCGGGTCGAAAATGGAAAGTACCTGCTCTTGGACAACCCGGACGCGACGCCACCGAGTATTACCGGCCAGCAGGCAGCGGCGGTGCTCCAGGCGAAGCTGCAGAAAGTGGAGATGGATCTGCAGAAGGCTCAGGAGGAGATTGCCGAGCTGAAGATGCTGATCGCGCTTTATGAAGAAAAAATGTCCCCCCAACGTCTTAGCAGCTGACGCCATCGCATTTCTGGCGGCGGTCGTGTTCTCGATTCCGGTTCCGGCATCCGCGAACGCCGAGCTGGATCGTCGTTTTTCGCTCGACACGGTCGGTGTACTGAAGAGCTGGGACAACATGGATGGGCTTTTCGCCGAGTATGTCCTTGCCACCTACAAGGAGTATTTCGCGAGGCAGAGCCGCTTCGTGCTTCAGGATGTCTCGAAGGCCGACGCTGTGCTGGCAAAGTCAAAGCTCCCTTATTACAAGATCGTCGACGACGTGGAGGTGCTCGGTCAGCTCGCCCGTTCCATGCGCACCGAGACGCTGATTCGGACGAAGGTGTATAAGGAGGGCCCCAAGTACAGATTTACCATCGACTGGCTGCACGCTCCCCGGATGGAAGTGCTCGCATCGGACTCGGTGACGCTTGAGGAGCCCCGAGGCGGGAAGGCGCTTGGAATGACCGAGTTTCGAGAGGCGCTCCACAAGACTCTCGACGGAATGATCAAGAAGGTTCCCTTCTCGGCGAACGTCACCGGGCGCGACGAGGAGTCCGTGACCGTGAATCTGGGCGCGAACGACGGAATTCGCCAGGGCGATACGATCGTCGTCGGCACTCTCGACGAGGTGAAGAAGCACCCGCTGCTCGGCGCGATCGTTGATTGGCGGCTCACCCGGACGGGCAAGCTGGTGGTTGAGTCGACTGACGAGGGGATGGCGTTCTGCAAGCTCTCCGAAGAGGAGTCAGGTCGCCAGGTCGCGCGGTTTCAAAAGGTCATTCAGGTACTGCCGAAGCAGGAGCTGGTTCAGGCGCCGATAGAGACAGATGAATCCGAGCGCGCCGCGATGCTTGCCGAGCGGCCTTCGCTCGGCTGGGGCGCCGGCAATCTCTGGGTGGGGGGGTTCAGCCGCCAATACAGCTCAGTCGCCACCGGAACCGAGGTCGGCAAGACCGGAGGAGGGATGCTGATCGGCGGGAAGGCCGACGGCCAGCTCTGGTTCACGCGCGAGTGGTTTGGCGAGCTAGCGATGGCTTACGGCTACTCGGGTCTTTCGCAGACCGACATCTCCTCGGGGACGGCGACGGCGGCGACCGGCGCGACGGCGTCGGTGTTCCAGATCCGGCTCGACGCTGGGTACACCTATTTCACCACCCTCGACATGTTTGGCCCGAAAGCCTGGGCGAAGCTCGGCTATCAGACGTCCAGGTACGAGCTTCCCATCAGCACCACGGAATCCACGGGGCCGATCTCGTTCACCGGGCCCTTCATTGGACTGGGCGCGGATCTTCCGATCCGCAGTAAGCTGGGGGTGATCCTGACCTTCGACTTCGGACTTCTCACCTCGGCCGAGGAGATCGGCCTGAATTCGGGCGATCCGAGTGGAGAGACGGCCGTGAATTTCTTCGTGGGGGCCTACTATCGGTTCGAACCGCGAATGTCTCTTCGCGCGGGCTTCGACGTCTTCGCCCACGGCTCCGATTTCTCGGGCGGAGCGAGTGTGACACATAGAGTCATTTCATTCGCGCCCTCTCTCCAGTACTACTTCTGACAGTCGAGGTGGTAAGTGGAGGGGCATGTCGGAGGCCACTGTCCGCAGGCGGATCGACGAGCTCGTCGCGCTGATCCAGAAGCACGATCACCAGTACTACGTGCTGGACGCGCCCAAGATTCCGGACGCGGAGTACGACCGCCTCTTCCGGGAGCTCCAGAAGCTCGAGGCTGAGCATCAGGGTCTTCGGCGCGACGACACGCCGACTTTGCGGGTCGGTGGAAAGCCCCTCGATGGGTTCGCGAGGGTCTCGCATCGAGTGCCGATGCTGTCCCTCGCGAACGCGATGTCGGAGCAGGAGTTTCTGGACTTCGACGAACGCGTGCACAAGCTCCTTGAGTCGCCACCTGCGGAGCAGCGGGAGTATTTCGTCGATCTCAAATTCGACGGGCTCTCGATCAGCCTGACTTACGAAGCAGGAAGACTGGTTTGCGCCGCGACCCGAGGGGACGGCGAGACCGGAGAGGACGTCACGCAGAACCTGCGCACCATTCGGAGCGTACCGCTGCGCCTGAATACCCCTACGCCGCCCCAGCTGATTGAGATTCGAGGCGAGGTCATGCTTCAAACCAAGGATTTCGACCGGCTCAACGCCGAGCAGGAGCGGAAGGGCGAAAAGCTCTTCGCGAACCCCAGGAACGCGGCTGCCGGATCGATCCGGCAGCTCGACCCCGAAGTCGCAGCCTCTCGGCCTCTCACGGCATTCTGGTACGGGATCGGTGTGCTGGATGGGCCGGCCTTCGACCGGATCTCCACGCTTCAGCAAACCCTGAGCGCCTGGGGATTTCGGGTGGGCACGACGCGCGAGGTGTGTCGGGGGACGGAAGCCGTTATCAAGTTCTATCGTCGCATGGAGGCGGCTCGTTCGGGGCTTCCCTTTGAGATCGACGGCATCGTGGTGAAGCTCAACCGTCTGTCGGAGATCGACCGCGCGGGCTACGTCTCGAGAAATCCGCGGGGAATGATCGCGTTCAAGTTTCCGCCCACCCAGGAGACGACGAGGGTCGAGGACATCGTCGTGCAGGTGGGGCGGACAGGCACGCTCACGCCGGTCGCGATCGTCAGTCCGGTGCGGGTTGGCGGCGCGACCGTCAGACGCGCGACGCTGCACAACCAGGACGAGATCGATCGCAAGGACGTCCGGATCGGTGACCACGTCGTCATTCAGCGAGCCGGGGACGTGATCCCGGAAGTCGTCCGCGTTCTGACAGAGAAAAGAAGCGGAAAGGAGAGGAAGTTCCTCCTTCCGTCAAAGTGTCCGGTCTGCGGCTCGGCGGTCGAGCGCCGCGAAGGCGAGGTGGCCACTCGCTGCGTGAGCCGTGGCTGTGTCGCGCAGCTCAAGGAGCGGTTTCGGCACTTCGTGATGAAAGACGCGATGAACGTCGAAGGGATGGGCGAGAGGATCGTCGAGCAGCTGGTGGACGCGACCTTATTGAAATCCTACGCCGACCTCTACAAGCTTCGGGCCGAGGACCTTCTCGGGCTCGAGGGGTTCGCGGAGAAATCGAGCGTGAACCTCGTGCAGGCGATCCAGGAGTCCCGGAAGCCGGAGCTGTACCGGCTGATCTTCGCGTTGGGGATACGGCACGTAGGTGAGCGAACGGCCAAGCTCCTGGCGAACCACTATGGCGGGTTCGAATCATTGCTCAACGCCAGTGTCGAGGACTTTCAGTCGATCCACGAAATCGGACCCGAGGTGGCCCGCAGCCTTCACGAATATTTCAGGTCGCCCGAGAATCAGCTCGAGATTGCGGCCCTCCTGAACGAGGTCGCGCCGCTGGCTCCCTGCAGGGGTGCGGGAGCGGGCAAGCTCGCGGGCAGGACGCTCGTGCTTACCGGTACGTTTCCGACCCTCTCGCGAACCGACGCGACCCGTCTGATCGAGGAGCATGGAGGGCGGGTCTCGGCGAGCGTTTCGAAGAAAACGGATTTCGTGGTGGCGGGCGACGAAGCGGGCAGCAAGCTGCAAAAGGCCGCCGAGCTGGGCGTACGGGTAATCGATGAAGCCGGGCTGCTCGCCCTCCTGAAGACCTAGGAGCCTGTCCGGGTAACGACTTGCCGT
>CAYJTX010000124.1:0-4081 GCA_964372615.1 uncultured Bacteriovoracaceae bacterium
TTGATCTGCCGTCATTCCATCAAACCTCAGTCCAATGCCCTGTTCCGACGCCAGAGCGCAGACGGGCACCGCTCCGGCAGTAGTTTCCTTCCCTCGATAGTTCAGCCGAATCGCGACCCGATCACCTCTCGAAAGCCTGGGAATCTTGCCGAGAGGGTTAAACGCGAAAAGTCCCTCTTCGTCGACGCGGCCTACCCTCACGGAATGGGTCGCCTGGGCGAACTGCAGCTCGCATTCGAGCCAGGGAATGGGTTTCGGCAGAGCCTGAAACCACCTGAGCCCAGGGTCCAGGAATGACTGACCCAGTTCAAACCGGATCCAGGAAAGAAGTACGATCCAAAAAAATACGAGGAACAACACGAAAAAACCAAGCGTCGGATTCCTTGTTCGGATCGCCACCCAAGTGCTCAAGAAACACCAGAGCCCCGCGAATATGCCCGTCACGGGCAATGCCCACGTCTTCCCTCGAAGGATCCAGGCCATCATCGGCAGACAACCCACCATGACTCCCACTGACCAAACCTCGATTGTCCTGTATGGAAGCCGCCACCACGGCGCCCGGGCGACGATCACGGTCTCCATGGCAGCGATAGGGACGCACAATGCGAGCATCGCCGCGGCGAGCTTGAGCCGAGGTGGCACCCAGATCACCCTCATGTCCTTAAAGTCTCATGTGTTTCAAGCACTTGTCAACGCGCGCAACCCGGCTTACCCTGGAATTGAAGCATGGCTTACCAAATCAAGTCGATCTGTACGAAGTGTGGGGCATGTATCGTCGAGTGCCCTACCAGCTCGATCATCGAAGGAAAGAAACATTATCTCATTGATGCGGATACCTGCGCGGATCACGCCGCGTGCGTGCAGGTCTGCCCCGTCGACGCGATCGTCCTTATCCCAACCGCGAAACAGGCGGACAACGAAGAAGAAGAGGCGTGATTCGAGTTCTCGGTGTCATGACCGGGACTTCCTGTGATGGCCTCGACGCGGTTTGTATCGCGATTTCTGAATCGGGCTGGCGCATGCTTTGGGACGCCAGCCGCAGCTACCCGTCGTCCCTCCGCAAGAAGGTCCTCACTCTCCAGCGAACTGGGTCTCGGTTCACGCTCAAGGAGCTGCTGATCGCCGACAGGGAACTCGGCTCCTGGTACGGAAGGACAATCCAATCCTTACTTCAACGACTCCCTTCATCCCAAGTGCCGCATGTCATCGCAAACCATGGGCAGACGGTCGCCCACCACCCCCCGGCTGCCGGAGTGCCCGGAGTGACGCTCCAGCTCGGCGATCCGACTCGGATCTCGACTTCCACTGGGCTGACTGTAGTGTGCGCCTTTCGCGAAGGTGATCAGGCGGCCGGCGGGCAGGGCGCTCCCCTAGTCCCGGTTTTTCATGCGCTCCTTGCTCATGCAAAGGGGCTCCCACGGCCAGGAACCGCGATTCACAACCTCGGCGGCATCAGCAACATGACCTATCTCTCAGGGGCCGGACGCATTCTTGCCTTCGATACGGGTCCAGGAAATCTCTGGATCGACGACGCCATGAGGAAAGCGACGAACGGTCGGAAGCAGTTCGATCGCGAGGGCGAGATGGCTCGGGCGCATCGCCGGGAAGTCGATCCTACCGAAATAGACCGAATTCTCAGGCTTCCCTTTTTCGCGAAGCCTCCTCCAAAATCAACCGGTCGAGACGACTTCCCTTTTCAGCTCCTGCTCTCCCTCTCGCATGCCAGAGGAGGAGGGCTCGTGGCTACCGCCACCGAGATCACGGCCCGTTCGATCGCCAACGCCTACTCGCGATGGGTCCTCGCGAAGGGGCTTCCGTTGCAAAGGGTCATTCTCTGCGGAGGGGGCGCCAGAAACCGATTTCTTCGGGAGCGGATTGAATGGCACCTCCACGCGCGAACCCCCCGCCTTTCCGCCGCCGTCGAAGTGACCCCTTCGGAGACCGTCGGAATCCCCTCTCAACGGGTCGAGGCCCAGGCGTTCGCGATCTTGGGTTATCGAGCCCTCGTCGGCCTGCCGCTGGGTGGCTCCTGGACCGGAGCGCGTGGGTTCGGTCCCCCAGCCAAGATAGTTCCAGGGGCCAACTGGGCGAAGGTCGTCGGAAGAATCGGTGCTCACCTCAGAAGGTGATCCAGTCGCCCAAATGGCAAATCCCTCGCGATAGGGCCCCCTGAGGAGCGGTTCCGTACACGACCGCGTCGGGTCCGATCCTCGGCAAGGGGCTCCCGGAACCCCGGAGGTGGAAGACTCTCGGCAGTAGCAAGGTCCCAGGAAGTGGCGCCGGGTCCGATACCCCGATCCAGACTCCCGATTGAATCCGACGGGCGGCCCGAAGGATTCTCTCTCCCCACGCCTTCGGGAGCAGCCGCGCCTCCCAGGCATCCATCACCGTGAAGTGAGCTCGCCACCAAAGCTCGGCCGAACCCAGATCGATCCAGACCGGATCGTCGACAATGAGGCATCCAGCCCGCCCCGCCGCTATCGCCGGACGCAGGACTTGCTCGATGAAGTCAGAAGGGCCCTCAGGAAGCCCGACCAAACAGCCTCGCTCGATGATCGAAGCTCCCGTGAAGAGACATCCGCCCCCGACGGCCTCTCCGGGCTCTCCGAGCCCTTCGATCCTTCTGCCTGAGGGATCTACCCGGACTTCGCGATACTTCGCACCCACTGGAACCCTGCGAGAGAGGAGGAGTGTGAGGGATACCCCCTTTCCACTCGCAAGCTCCAGGTGGCGTCGCTCGAGCGAAACCAGATCCGGGGCCTGCAAAACATCCGCATTGAGAACGAAAACCCGCTCTCCACTCAGCAATATGCTTGCCCGCCGGATTCCCCCACCGCTTCCCAGGAGCAGCTCGCTCTCGTCACTCACCACGAGCTCGAGCCCGCTCCCATCCAACCCTTCGATCGCCTTTCTAGCAACCGAGGGGAGGTGGTGCACGTTGATCACGGCACGGCGTATCCCGGCCGCTCTTATCGCATCGAGCGCGAACTGGGCGGCTGGCACACCCAGAACAGGCAGGAAGGGTTTGGGGACCTTTTCGCTGAATGGCTTGAGCCGGGTGCCCAACCCGCCCGCGAGAAGGACCGCCTCAGAAATAGTAGTAATGGAAAAGCACCTCTCGAAGTCTCGCGTACTGCGCATGCCGCAGCAGCGTCCTCCGGATGTTCTCGAACGTGTTGCCGATGTACTTCAGATAGCCGGGGTCGCCTCGATGATTCTGGAAAGATGCGAAGCTTCCGATCGCCTTGAAGTTCCTCTGCACCGACATGAGATCAAAAATGAACCGGAACCGGGACTGGTCGAGCTTCTCCCGAGAAGCGGCCTCCCAGCGCGCGACATAGTAGTCGATCAGCCGATCGATCTGCGTTTCCTCTAACTGATAATAGCTATCCCTGAGCAGTGACGCGAGATCGTACTGCTGGGGCCCCATCCTTGCGTCCTGAAAGTCGATCATGACGAATCGGTCTCGAGCAGCTCCCTTCGCCGGATAAACCATGATGTTGCGACTGTGGTAGTCCCGATGGGTAAAGACGGTCGGCTGTCCTGCCAGAATTCCGCATATCTCGCTGAATCCTTCAACCAGTACACGCCGGTCGGTCTGGGTGATCGCTCGTTTGAGGTACCCTTCGTAGAAATGCTCGATCGTGAAATTCACCTCCCACATCAGCTTTTCGTGGTCGAATCGAAGCCGTTGCCCCTGGATGACCGCAGACCTCCGAGGGGGGGAGGCCCCCCAATGAAGCGCTACGATCGAGTCAATTGCGGTCTCGTAAAGGTGCCGCTCGACATCTGCACTCGAGACGTCCTGGAGCCTTCTGAGCAACGTGACGTCCCCAAGGTCCTCAAGCAGCACAAAGCCCTTCGAGGAGTCAACGTCGAGGACCGCGGGAACGTCGATACCTGCTTTCGCCAGATGTGCCTGAACCTCTAGAAACGGGTACGCCATCCCCTCTTTCGGAAAGGGCTCCGTCCGCATCAGAATTCGAGTCCCGCCTTCGACTCCGACCCGGTAATAGCGCCGGGTACTGGCGTCACCTGGAATCCTCGTCACCGATCGAATCGACCGAGCCTTCTTGACCCA
>CAYJTX010000124.1:4091-8789 GCA_964372615.1 uncultured Bacteriovoracaceae bacterium
CGGATGCCTCTGATTCACCGACGCTCAGCCGATCCACCATCTCGCGGACTTCTTCGTGCAGGTCTTTCACAGTTTTTGGATCCTCTTCCTCAATGTGATGAACTCGGCGGACCGGACGATCGGATTTCTCAGTGGAGTAAACAAGGTGACGGCGCGCCGACTGCGATCCAACAACTGTTCACAGAGGGCTTCCGAGACCGGTGATGTAGTGGAGCGGTTCTTCAGATTAGCCCAGAGGTAGATCGTCCCGCGGGGATCGAATCCGCTCTTGTAGAGAAGCTCGACAGCCACATCCGCCGCCTCGAGGCGCTCCCCATCCGTGAACTCGAACAGCCCTCCGGAACCGAAAAATGCGGGCCTGCTCCCTTCCACCCAGGACGACCTTCGGTTCATCCAGTGTCTCCCCCGGATATGCCCCAGATGAACCGCAATCCCGGCAGCCAGCTCGCTCTCGAACTCGACAGTCTTGAGCCAACCTGTCGACAGGTAGAACCGATTTCCAGGAAGAGCGAAGCTCGTCCACCTCCCCTCGATCTCCTCGATGAGAAAGACGCCGACAGGCGCGTCCTTGAGCAAGGCATCCTGGGATGCCAAGTGACTGGCCAGCCTGCGGAGGTAAACCTCTACTTCGATATCTCGGCGAATTCTCAGGGTCTTTTCCAGCCCTGTTGCCCACTCTGCGCCCATCTTTTGGTCCTGCCGGAGCTGCTCCTCCTCCGTTAGAACGGGCTGAACAGGCTTCGACGAGCAGGCGATGAACTGGGCGACGATCGCCCATAGGGCAATGAGCCAAATAGACTTCAATTGGATTCCCACTCCTCGCCGATAGTGTAGCCAAAAACCCTCAGTTGGTCACTTTCAGGCGATCCACATTCTGGGTCGCAGTCGCCAGGCTTCGAAAATAGAATAAGCTCG
Organism: uncultured Bacteriovoracaceae bacterium; assembly: GCA_964372615.1. Classification (GTDB taxonomy): domain Bacteria; phylum Bdellovibrionota; class UBA1018; order UBA1018; family UBA1018; genus CAYJTX01. The sequence goes on from CAYJTX010000124.1 coordinate 5,007, forward strand.
CGCTGCTACTGGGCCGCGGGATCGCGGGCCGGCTCGCCTTCCATCGGAGGCATTTCCGCGGCAGGTGGGGGCTCGGACGGCAGCTCGCCTGCCGGGACCTCAGGAGGCGGACTTTCGGGTGGCGGTACGTCACCCCCCAGGATCGGTGGCGGCTCCTGCTGCTGGGGCGGGGGGGGCTGACTGCCAGGATCGTCAGGATTCGTCATGTAGTAAAGATGGAATCCCGCAAAGATCTTGTTCGGGTCGCGAATGAGCTGTCGATTGTTCTCGAATATCTTTCGCCACTTCGCGGGAGTCCCGTAAACAGAGCCGGAGATCTTGCCTAGAGTGTCACCCGGCCGGATGAAATACTTTTCGCCGTTTCGGTCGATGGCGACGGGAGTCGCAGGTCGTTCGACTTTCAGGACTGTCCCTGTCGGAATCACATTTGGATTCGAGATCTTTTCCCGATTGGCCTCATGAACGCGCTTCCATTCATGAAGATCTCCATAGGTTTCGAAAGCGATTTTCATCAGAGTATCGCCTTCGACAACCGTATACTCCTGAAACTCCCCACTTCCCTCGACTGAGGGAAGCGGCTGATTGTCAGGCGAGGCTGAAGCCGAGTTTTCCGGACTGTCCTGGGGAACCGCGTCAGTGCCCGCGTCTGACTGAGCTGGCGTCCCCTCCGGCTCGTCGTAGTTCAATTTCTTGGAGGAGCACGCTGCCATTCCCACAGCCGCGAACGCGAACAGCGCGTATCTCAGGCTTCCGAAAGCCAAGACTCCACCTCCTTCAGGGAGCCTGTCGGAGTTCCATCACCTCGACTTGAAAGAATTTACCGGGCGGCAGCAAGTGCCGGCTGTGCAAAACCGTCTAGAGGCTGGGCTCGAGATTCCAGAAAAAGATCTCTTTGATCAAGATTGCTGAGGATTTTATGACAGATAATGTCAAAATCACTGTCGCAACGCACAAAGTCAATGGAATCACTATCAATGATCAGCTTCTTACCCATCGTATAGTTCTGCATCCAGTCGTCATAGTAGCGATTGAGATTCAGAAGGTACTCGTCCGGAATATTCTTTTCGAATGAGCGCCCCCGCAGCGCAATACGCTCCTTAAGCGTGGGAAGAGACTTTCGAAGGTAAACAATCAATTCAGGCGGATTCAGGAACCCACACATGACCTTGTAGAGTTCAAGGTAGTTCCGGTAGTCGCGCTCCTCCATCTGGCCCTGCTCATAGAGATTACGGGCGAAGATATTGGCGTCCTCGTAAATGCTGCGATCCTGGATCGCGCTGTCAAGGCCCTGCGTGACAGCCTGATGCGCGCGGAATCGATTATTGAGGAAGAAAATCTGGAGGGGAAAGGACCACCGACTCATGTCCTGATAAAAGTCGGCAAGGTAAGGGTTGTCAGCGACAGCTTCGAAGTGCGCAACCCAACCAAACCGCTTCGACAGAAGGTTCGTGAGAGTCGTCTTCCCCGTTCCGATGTTTCCCGCGACAGCAATGAAAACCTTTTCCGTGGCCAACCGATCCCCCCAACCTAGCGCTGACTTCTCGTCTTAGGGTGACCTCGATGGAATCGTCAAGACGCTGGAGCAGAATTCCAGACCAGTCGGCCGAACCGCTCTGGACGTTTATGTTTTTCTTTGTCATGTTTGCGACTTACGGAGCACGCCATGCCTCAGGTCCCAGAGACAGCGAATAAGGGTCTCGAAAACGTCATCGCCTGCACCTCTGAAATCAGTACGATCCACGACGTCACCCTCCTCTATCGGGGCTACACAATTGAAGACCTCTCGGCCCATTGCACCTTCGAGGAGGTCGTCTACCTGCTCTGGAACGGAAAGCTTCCGGACGCGAGAGAGCTCTCGCAGTTCCGCTCCGATCTCTCCCGGGGCCTTGATCTTCCCGGAGAAATGGTCGGAATCATTGAGTCCATCGCGACGAGAACGAAGGCCCATTCGATGGCGAAGCTCCGGTCCGCCATTTCCTATTTCGGGCTGCTCGATTCGAACGCGGAAGACATCAGCCCCGCCGGCCTTCGCGACAAGGCCTCGAGGATGACGGGCGCGTTTGGCCCGATCGTCGCCGCTATCTCACGCCGGGAGCAGGGCCAGCAGCTGGTTCCAGGGCGCTCCGATCGCTCAGTCGCTTGGAATTTCCTGAACATGGTCCGCAGCAAAGAGCCCACTCCCGAAGAGGAGCGGCTCTTTGACACTGCGCTTGTGCTACATGCGGATCACGAGCTGAACGCTTCCACATTCACTGCACGGGTCGTCGCATCGACTACCAGTGACTACTATAGCGTCATCACCGCTGCGCTGGGATCCCTGAAGGGCCCCCTCCATGGAGGAGCCAACGAACAGGTGATGCAGATGATCAAGGACATCGGCTCATTTGAAAAGGTGGACACGTTCATCGAAGACGCCGTGAACGCCAAAAAGAAGGTCATGGGAATCGGTCACCGGGTCTACAAGAACGGGGATCCCAGGGCGAAGCTCCTGCGAGAGCTTTCACTCCAGACCTGCAAGCGTGCTGGCCTCGAGGAGTACCACCGCATGCTCGTCCGCATCCAGGAGCAGATGGAGGCGCGCAAGGGTCTCATGCCTAACGTCGATTTCTACAGTGGGCTGGTCTACACGGCCCTGGGATTGAGACCGCGCGACTTTACGCCGATTTTCGCGGTGAGCCGCGTATCAGGCTGGACTGCGCAGGTACTCGAGCAGTACGCAAACAACCGGATCTACCGCCCGCGCGCCCATTACACGGGCCAGACCGACCTGAAAGTCTAACCGGTCGGTTCTTCGTTTCCGATCTTCTCCTCGACTTTTCTCAAAAGTGATTCGACTTCTTCCCGAAGTGAGTCGGCGTCTCTGATCTCGAGTCCAATGGCCTGATCCCGCTGACCGCCTCGAAGAGCGGAGTACTGATCGAGCCTGCTCAGCGCAATCTGTAGGTCTCGCCTGACCGCCCAAAGAAGCTGCGGCTCCCGTCCGGCGCCTGAAAACCGGAGCTTTGCCAACGTCGCCAGTCCCCGAACGTGCATCGGATTCATTCGCAAATCCTGGTCCAGTACCTGGATCGCACTCGCTCTCTGCCCGTTCGAAGCAAGCGCCTCGGAGAGCCAGACAGGTGCAAGTTCCGACCCAGGCAATCCGCCCGCGGCGGCTCTGAGCTCCTCCACCGCCTCGGGAGTTTCTCCGCGCTGGTGCAGCGCACGTCCCAACCAGAGGCGAGTCTCCGGATCATGGGGACCGAGTCGCTTTGCCAGGCGGAGCCGCTCCGCGGCGCTATCCGCGTCCCCCTCCAGTACGAGGCACTGTCCGATCCTCAAAAGAAGCTCCACGTTGTCCGGTTCCTGCACCAAGGCCCTTTCGAAGGCCGACCGGGCCTGCCTGTGCTGATGAGCGATGAGCTGGCTCATTCCCTCCTGATAGGTCTGGAAAACCGCATTCGTGAGAAAGAGGCGCGCCGTGACGCGAGCTCGCCGAACCAGAGCCGTCTTGGCACGACCGCGTTGAACGGTGGCTGCCTGGAGCAATACGCCCACCGCTTCCTCGCGACGGGCGGAATACAGGAGCGCCCGGGAGAGCAAAATGGCACCCCGCTCGTCCTGTGGTGAACTTCGCTGCGCCTGTCTGAGTACGATGACGGCTTCTGCGTACTTCCTTTTCTCGATGAGACCGGCTCCCTCTTCGAGCGTCGAATGCGCGTGACCCGAGTCGATTACCGCCGCGAAGCTGTCGACACGCGGAATGGCCCAAGCTAGACTGACCAATGACGCGTATGCGAAGAG
>CAYJTX010000125.1:0-8752 GCA_964372615.1 uncultured Bacteriovoracaceae bacterium
TCCACGGCCTGGTCTTTCGCAAGGACACCTGGAATCGCGCACTCTCGATTCTCGCGAACATCGCGATCGCGGTACCCGGCGCGGCGATGAACTTCCGCAAGTACCACCTCCTTCACCACCTCAATCAGGGTGACCTCGCCCTCGATGCCGACCTTCCCAGTCCCTCGGAGCTGAGGTGGGTCGGCACAAGCCCCTGGCGCAAGGCGCTCTGGCTGACATTCTTCTCGTTCGTCCAAGGCCTCATCCGGCCCGCCCGGGTCGGCGCCTACGCCTCCGATCGCTGGGCGATCGCCAATATCGCCGGGGTGGCGCTCGCCCTGACGGCGCTCGCCGCGGCTGCCGGCCCTGCGGCCCTCGCGTACTTGCTGCTCTCCACATTTTTCGCGCTCGGCTTGCATCCTTTCGGAGCGCGCTGGATTCAGGAGCATTTCGTTTTCAAGCCCGGCCAGGAGACCTATTCCTATTACGGCCCGCTGAACTTTTTTCAGCTCAATGTCGGCTACCACAACGAGCACCACGACCTCATGACCGTGCCGTGGTCGAAACTGCCCCAGCTGCGCAGAATGGCTCCTGAGCTCTACGACGGGCTCTATGCCCATCGCTCCTATCTGCTTCTGCTACGGCAGTTTATTTGGAATCCGGGGATCGGCCCGCATTCGCGGGTAGTTCGGCCTTCTCGCCCGCTCGCAACTCACCCAGCACGGAGTCCAGATTCTCTCGCACCTGCTCCGCCCGTGGCTTCTGTCCAAGCGATGTGAGGTGGGCGTACTCCCTGAGGTAGATCGCGGCTCGCGTCTTTCGCGTCAGATCCGCGAGCCTCTGATCGCATTCCTGAGGAGGATCGTCGCCCCGGCACTGGGAACGCAGGCGAGCCGATTCGGGATCGATCTGCTCGCTGACTAGCAGATGGTAATAAAGGGCCGCCGTCGAGCGGGCGGACTTGTCTGAGGATTCCGCGAGCGCGTCGGCGTTTGCCCCCGCGCCCGAGAGCAGCTCCCAACAGCCGTCGTGCTTCACGCTTCCACCCGCCGAGGTGCAGCCGTCCTGGACGTTCGCGAGAGTCTTCTCGGCCTTCGTCCTGGCGGAGTCCAGGTCACGGCTCGCGAAGGCTTTCCAAAGCTGATGCATCGAACGCACGTCCCGCTCGATGATTGCGCGATAAACGGTGCTCAAGCTGGGCAGGGGTTCCCCGGCCACTCCGGAGAAACTCCAGGAGAGAACCAAAACCACACTCAGGGCGCTGAGCCCGTACGAGGCACGAATTCCGGCTTTCAATGGCCTGTCCCCCCGACATCGCTGGATTAAAGCGACGCCATCCCTCTAGTTTAGTGAAAATATGACGCGCCGCCAGTGTGTCAGGCTGTACCTGTCACCGGAGACACTCCGGGGGGCGGGTCCATCCCATTATCCGTAGTTGAGGTGGGAGCGAGGAGGGAGCAGAAACTGGGGCTGAGAGAGTGCCTGTTTCTTCTACCTGCTAGTGCAGCTCGATGGAGACCATCTTGGAAACCCCAGGCTCTTCCATGGTCACCCCGTACAGCGTGTCGTTCAGCTCCATCGTCTTCTTGTTGTGCGTGATCAGAATGAACTGACTCTTGACCGACATCTCCTTGAGGAGCGCATTGAACCTTCCGATGTTCGCGTCGTCCAGGGGCGCATCGACTTCATCCAAGACACAGAAGGGCGACGGCTTCACCAGGAATATGGCGAAGATGAGCGACACGGCGGTCAGCGCCTTCTCTCCGCCCGACAGTACCCCGATATTGACGATCTTCTTGCCCGGAGGCTGGGCGAGGATATCGATACCCGCCTCCAGGATATCGTTCGACCCTTCAGGATAGACGAGAGAAAGCTGGGCCTGGCCCCCCCCGAAGATGATCGGGAAGAGCCGCTCGAACCTGCTCGCGATCGCATCGAAGGCTCGACGAAACCGCTCCTCGGAAGTCTTGTTGATGTGCTCGATGGCCTCGCGGAGGTTTTCCATCGATCGCAAGAGGTCGGAGCGTTCGCCGACCAGAAAATCACGCCTCTTCTTCGTCTCGTCGTACTCCTCGACCGCCATGACGTTCACTTCACCCAGGCGGCGGATGCGTTCGCGCAGTCGCTCGACTTCCTCGGAGAGTAACTTCTCCTCCTCGGCCGACATCTCCGCCGTGACCACTGGATCCGCCATCTCCTGCTGCTCTGGCGTCGCCGAAGGCCGATCCAGGCAGCCGGGTCCGTACTTCTCCTCGAGGTTTTGGATGAGATGCGCCAGCTCGCCGGTCAGTTTTTCGGTCTCCAGCGCGAGCTGGTTCGCCTCAGTCGTTCTCTGGTCTCCGGTGGAGTGAAGTGACTTGATCTTCTCGAGCGATCCGTTGAGCCCCACGTTCGCCTGCTCCAGCCGATCCTTGACCCCCGAGAGGCGCCGCTTTTCGGTCGAAACCGCGGCCATCAGCTCCGCGATCCGGCTTTCCAGACCCACGTCGCTTCCCGTGTGTTCCTCGCGCTCCCGTCGGGCCCTCTCCAGTGCGCGTTCCACCTCGGCAAGCCGCTTCTCGCGATCCAGAAGCAGCGACCGGCTCGCATCCAGCTCTCGATGTACGGTATGCCTGCGCTCACCTAGCGACGCAGCCGCCACTCGAGCGATTCCGTACCGCTCCTCAGCCGCGCGGGCCTCGACTTCACGTCCCGAGAGCCCTGCCTCAAGAGTTCCGATCGACGCTTCGACGAGCTCCTGGCGAGAGTCGATCTCCGCGAGTGCCCCGGCGACCTGTTCCCGGTCCCGGCGAGCCGCTTCGCCGCCCTTCGATAGAATTTCTGCTTCGCCTCGAGCTGTCGCCAGTCGGTCCTCGAGCTCGCGAAGTGAGCGATCGGCCTGCATCAGGTCCCTGGCGAGCTCGGCCACGCGAACCTCGACCCCCTGGGCTTCCGTGCGAAGTGCCGCCTGTCGAGCTCCCGCGAGGTCCAGGTCTGACTGACTCGTCGCCGAAAGCTTTTCGGCTTCCGCGACCTCCATTTCCGCCGTCGCAACCGATGCCTTCAGCTCCTCAATCGCCCTGCCCCGTCCCAAGACACTCGCCGGCGAATCGCACTGCAGGCTGCCTCCGCGCAGGACCCCCGTTCGTTCGAACACTTCGCCTGCCGGAGTGACCAGATCCCAATCCGGAAAGCAGGGGGCTCGATCATTTCCTAACTGCCCCAAGGGTGCGAGATCACGCACGAGGACCGCGCGCGAAAAGATACCGGATAGAGCCGGATCCTTGATCTTCACCCGATCTTTCAGGAAGCCAAGCACCTCGAATCCCTGACCACCGAAATCGCCCTGGTCCTGCGCCTCGGCCCTGCCTCGAACCAAGATCGTGGCTCGTCCCTGCTTTTCGTCACGGAGAGCAGTCAGCGATTCCAGAGCGAATCCCGCGTCATCCGTCACGAACATCTCGAGGCGTGACTCCAGATAACCCTCGACCGCGGCCTCGAATCCCGCCTGCACCTCAATTGCGTGGGCCAGAGCGGAGAGCCTGTCGCGCCGGCCCGAAGCCTGTGCCCGATCCAGTAGGGACTTGGGGCCGTTGGTAAAGCCTTCGCAGGCGGCCGACAGCTCCTCGAGGCTCTGAAGCCTCGACCGTGCCTGCGTGAGAATGGAAACCGCCTGCTCCTGCCGCCGGCTGCTTTCCCTCATGCCCTTCTCGAGCTCCTGAAGCCTCTCCGCCTGGCTTCGATTCTCTGCAGCGAGTGATGCCTTCCGAACGCCCGCGCTTCCCGCCTCGGCGCGTACGCGGCCCTCCTCCAGCCGAGCAAAGCCGACCTGGCTCTCCGTCTCGTGGATCTGGCGCATGAGCCGCTCGAGCATCGAGACGCTCGCGTCGATCCGAGCCCCCAGAGCGGCTGAGCGGCTGGACAATTCGGAGGCTCGAGAGGCATCGGCGAGCAGACCACGCCGCGCCTCTTCCAGCTCCCTTCGCGCCCCATCTGCGGACTCCCGGAGCGAGCGAGCTCTGTCCTCGCTGACACGCCCGGCTTCGGCCGCCTCCAGGTGGGTCGAATCGGCGGATGCAGCCTCCGCTTCACGCGCGGAGACCCGTTCCCGCTCGATCGCGATCGCCGACCGGAGCTCCCGACTCTCGGCTTCATTGACATCGAGCTGGCCCGAGAGATCCCCCTGCCTTCGCCGCGATAGGTCGAGGGAGCTCTGAGCCCGCGTCAGCTCCTCGGAGAGCCCCTGAACGCTCGTCTGCAATTCCTCGGCAAGCTGCGTATCGGTGAGTTGGCCCGCGCGGTCCGCCTCGAGACGGTTCTCGGCCGCCTGCAGCTCCGCCCGGAGGCCGGCCAGCTCCTGCTCGGCAGCCTCCCGCTTGCTCCTGGCCCGCTCGAGCCGGTTCTCGATGACTTTTTTCCGTCTCCGGCCCCAGGTCATCTCCTGGTCGAGGAGCTCGTCTTTGTACTTGCGATAGAGCCGCGCCTTCTGAGCCTGCCTTTCGAGCGATCCCAGGGTGCGCTCGATTTCCTGGACGATGTCGTTCAGTCGCGAGAGGTTCGTCTCGGTCGCCTCCATCTTTCGCTGCGACTCGAGCTTGCGCTTCTTGTATTTCGCGATTCCTGCCGCCTCCTCGATGAGTAGGCGTCGCTCTTCGGGCTTCGCGTTGACGACCTTCCCGATCTGGCCCTGCTCGACGACCGAGTAGCCCTTCGCGCCGACGCCGGTATCCATGAAGAATTCCTGGATGTCGCGAAGCCTGGCTTGAATCCCGTTGATGAAGTATTCGCCCTGGCCGTCGCGGAAGACCCGCCGAGTGACCGACACCTCCCTCACGCGAAGATGAATGGGCAGGTCCGGTCGGTCGGCCGCGCCATGGGATACGTCGGCATCGGTCTCCAGCACGAGGGTCGCCTCAGCCATTCCGAGGGACGTGTATTTCGTGCTGCCATTGAAAATCAGGTCTTCGCTGCCGCTCCCCCGCATGTGCTTGTAGGACTGCTCGCCCATGACCCAGAAGAAGGCGTCGACAATATTCGACTTACCGCAGCCGTTCGGACCGACGATCCCAGTAATGGTGTGATCGAAATGGATGACGGTCTTGTCTTTGAAGGACTTAAATCCCTGTATTTCTAGACGTTTGACACGCATCTTGCGTTACACGCCCGCCCCTCGTGGTTTCCCCCGGCGCATTGCCGGGTCAACAGAGAAACCATAACAAGCGGAATGAAAAAGACAAGAAGTTGACGGGTTTGATTTACAAACCTTCAGCCAAGCGAATCTCGGTCAGCGCCTCTCCCGAAAGCGGCTTTCCATCGCTGAAACGCCTTCGATCGATCGCGCGGAGCGTCGCAAACGGCTCGGGAACCTCGAGCTCCCACACACGACAGGGCGCCGCTGCCACCCCGGACGCGCTCAGAATTCCATTCACCGCACGCCTCGCGGTCTCGTTGGCCCCTTCCATCGTGGAGAGATCGACGCTGCACTGAACGTAATCCGAAGCCAGAAAGAAGTTCCTGATGCCCGTGACCGCCTCGGGCCGATCTTTCCAGGAATCAACGGTGTTGATGAGCAGGGGCTCGTCATTCGCGGCGATCCCGGGCGAGGGGTAGGTGATCGCCGGATCCAGGTGCCAGCCGACCAGCCACTCGTCCTTCAAGGTTTCGGTTCCCGTATCATTCAGGTGTGCCTTGAGCTGGGCCCACGCCTCCGCTCGAATCTCGTCGGGAGTACAGAGTCGGGCTGGTTTTCCATAGAGGATCCCGGGCTCGTTCCAATCCGAGATGTCGATCGAGAGAATGCCTCGTACCCTTCCATCCCCGTACCTTCCCGACACATCCCTCCCCTTCCAGAACTGAGGTTGGGAGATCGAAGTCAGCGCCCAGGGAGAATCGAAGTACGCGGCATGACCGGGCACGATACCGACATCGCGATCGAGAAAGAACTGAAGGCCCGTCATCCATTCGGTCTTCAGCTTCCAGAGTCCCTCGAGCCGCGGGTCTGCGGCGATCATCCCCAGCGGCAGAACCGAGCGCACGACTTCGACTGGCACCGCACAGACATACCAGTCCGCCTCGAAGCGGCGGGGAAGCGCGCCTTCCCAGGCCGTCAACCCGCTTACTTCCTTGCCGTCGAAGCCGAAGCGAAGGGCCCGTACTCCCGTGCGATAGGTGACTCCGAGCCTCCTGAGATGCTCGACCCAGGGCTCGATCCAGACTTCGTTCGTGGGTCCGTTCAGGACCCGATCGACGTTGTCTCCGTACCCGAGTGCGTTCAGAAAGAGCTGCAGGAATATGGTGCCACCGGTGCGCGCGCTCATCTTCTTCGGCTGCGCGGCGACCAGATTCCGGACGATACCGGTCGCGAGATATTTTCGGTAGTTATCGCTGAATCGCTCAGCCCCGACGTACTCCCACCACGAAACCCCCTCGAGCTCCGCGATCAGGCGCTCGTCGCAGCTCACCAAGACTCGAGCCATGCGAGCCGCGAAGTACGCGGCCTCCACCGGAGAAATGCCCGGCAGGCGACCCGTAAACCGGCGCATGGAATCGTGATAGCCTCCGCCCGCGCCCGGTGCCGTGAGCTTGAGCACGAGATCCTCACCCGTATTCGTCGAAAGCCTGAGATGCGTCACGTCCACGAGGTTTTCGAAAACACCGTTCGGGTTTGAGCCGAAGGGGATTCGCTTCATCGTATCCGGCAGGTTCCGATAAAAGCCCGGGAAGAACCGAAACCCGTGTTCTCCTGGAAGGTCGAGACGCCCGTCCCGACCGGTTCCAGAAACTGGAATGCTTCTCGCCTTACCTCCCGGAGTGCGCTTCTTCTCGAGAACCGTGACCTCGAAGCCTCGCTCGGCCAGCTCATGGGCGGCGGTAAGCCCACCCACCCCACCTCCGACGACCAGAACGCGGCGGCCCGGGGCGCCCGCAACGGCTCCCTTAGCTACCAGGCAGCCTGCTGCCGCCGCCGATGTCAGTGTTGTGAGAAATTCCCGCCGACCCGAAGGATCGAATGTCGCCATGGACTCCAGAGATTACTGGAGCCCGAGAGGCTCTGTCCACTTTCAAGGGACTCCTGAAAGTCATGGGCCCGGGGAGGAAACAAGTCCTCCCACGGGCCCATTATGTGTTGTCACACCAGCGGTCTCTTTGGACCGCCCTGAATTGCGCCCCCTGGAAACCGGGGATCACCCCGCTGGGACCGGCCTCTCGCCGGGAACCCTTCCTGGAAAGGCGTAGAAAGGAATTAATTTTTCTGATCGCTGCCGCAGACACCCCTGGCCAGGGGACGGGTCGGCAGTCCGTGAGCGCCGCAGGATCCGTTACTGCCGGGCGACTCCGCTCACGCTAGAGGTAGCGCGGAGGTCCGGTTTCCGGGAACTCAATCACTTCCCGGGCCCAATACGGCATGCTCTCGATCTGAGCATGAGCTTTTTTCATCTCGTACGTCCTCCGGTTATATAACCAGGCTAGTCGGGATTAACGCTGAGCGCAATCCCCCGTAACTCGATTCTCTTCACCTTTTTAAGAAATGTAATTAGTCTTTTAATAACAATGCTATATGCAGTGGAACTCGTGGCAATCGCCTCCATTCACACCTGTCCCATCAGACACAGGGGCCGATGTCAGCTCTTTTTCCTCGAGGAGGAGGATCGCTTGGGCGCACGAAGAGCCGCCTGCGCCGCTGCCAGCCTGGCTATGGGCACCCGAAAGGGCGAGCAGCTCACATAGTCAAGTCCAAGCCGGTGACAGAACTCGACGGAAGCGGGATCACCCCCGTGCTCACCACAAATGCCGACCTTGAGCTTCGGCCGCATTGCACGGCCTTCCTCGAACGCGATCCGCATGAGCCGCCCTACCCCGAGCTGGTCGAGCGACGCGAACGGGTCGCGCTCATAGATCGCCCGGTCGAGGTAGTCCTTCAAGAACATCCCCGAGTCGTCGCGAGAAAGCCCGTACGTGGTCTGCGTGAGGTCGTTCGTCCCGAAGCTGAAAAATTCTGCGTACTTCGCGAGCTCGGTCGCCGTGAGCGCCGCTCGCGGAAGCTCAATCATCGTTCCGGTGAGGTAGACGAGCTCAACGGGCTTCCCCTTCGAGTCCCGGCTGGCGGCCAGAACCTGCTCCGCTTCTTCGACGCAGTACTCCCGCACGAACTTAAGCTCTCGCCAGTCCCCGACGAGAGGAATCATGATTTCCGGCACGATCCGGAACCCGTCTTCCTGGACAAGCTCGCAGGCCGCCTCGAAGATCGCCCGAACCTGAGTCCGATAGATCTCCGGAAAGCTGATCCCGAGCCGGCAACCCCGATGGCCCAGCATCGGATTGAATTCCTGGAGCTGTTCCGCCTTCCTCTTCAGTCGATCGAAAGAAACATCGATTTTCGCCGCCAGCGCCTGGAGCTCTGCATCCGCGTGCGGAATGAACTCGTGGAGCGGAAGGTCCAACAGCCGGATGGTGACCGGCAGGCCCTTCATCTCGCGAAAAATCCCCTTGAAGTCGCTTTTCTGCATCGGAAGGATCTTCTCGAGCGCTCGCTTCCTGCCGTCCGCGCTGTCGGCCAGGATCATCTCCCGAACGGCGTCGATGCGGTCCGCCTCGAAGAACATGTGCTCCGTCCTGCAGAGCCCGATCCCCTCCGCCCCGAACTCGCGCGCGGCCCTGGAGTCATGGGGCGTATCGGCGTTGGTCCGGACGCGAATCTCCCGTGCGGTGTCGACCCACGCCATGAACTCCTGATAGTCCTTGTTCAGCACCGGGGCGATCGCGGATACACCCAGAACCCGTTGCTCGATGGCAT
>CAYJTX010000126.1:0-8714 GCA_964372615.1 uncultured Bacteriovoracaceae bacterium
CGCGGCTTCTCAAACTCCGACATCACGACTCTCCTCTCCCTGGATGGCGAAGACCACGCGGCTCGGCAGCCGACGGATCATCGCCCAGAACTCCGCATCCCTGCGGAATCGCAATTCGCTCACCCCAGGACCGACTGACGCGAGGGCCTCGGCGAGCGAGATCCGCTGAGACCCGTCCGCCGCATCATCCTCGAGCCACAGAGCGCTCCCGAGGAGCACCGACGCGCCCGTCGCGCGCGTAAGCGGCAGGATCTCCGTCCGTTGCGCCTGCCGGAGTCTGTAGATCCCAGTGAGCGGCGCCCAGACGGAGGGCGGCGCCGCACGGGAATACCCGCAGCCGAGGGGGGCCGACCAGAGAGTGGGCCACCCGTCGCCCAGGCCCACGATGACGGAGTCGTCTCCGAGCACCTGCGCGGGGGCGTCGCACCCCGCGATCAAGGAGGCCACGGTCGACTTTCCAGACCCGCTCGGGCCGAAGAACACGTAGCCCAGCCCGTCCCGCACGACTCCAGTTCCATGGATCAGAAACGCCCCGCGCTCGAGCAGGAGCGACGGCATCACCCAGCGAAGCAGGTTTTGAATTGAATCAGCAGTCTCGGGCCCACAGACGGCTTCGAAAACGGAACCCCGTCTTCGTGCGGCGAAATCGCGATGAAGGACCCACTCGCCCGATCCGCGAAAATCCGCGCACTCGTCTTCCCAAAGGTCGGCGCTCCCCCGCTCTTCGATCCGGACCTCCACCACCGCGTTCGAAGGGGTGCGATAGGTCTCGAGAAACTCGCGCGCGAAGCGCATGACGCCCGCGGAGCCCCGAATTCCGATGGGAACTCCCCCGATCTCCACCGTCAGGGCCTCCGACGGCGGAGAGAGGGGCGCACTCCAGGAGGAAACAAGGAGGGACTCGAGCGCCTTTGCGCGGGACTCTGCCACGTCCGGACCTCCGTCAATGAATTGGCTGCGCGTTCCTCGCGTCCGCGTGAGCCTCGACCAGTTTCGGTCTTCTCACGTGGCGGCGTCAAGCCCGCCCGCTTGCGGTCCCGCGCCGAGACGGGAGACCCGGCGGCGCCCGTCCCTTTCCTCATGGAGCTTGCGAGGATCCGGCGACAGGTCTATGAGGAGGCCTGATGGCGCGAAAACACCGCTGGTTCTGGGTGCTTCTATTCGTTGTCACGGTGCTCCTGATCGGCACCCTGGCGACGGGTTGGAACGTCGTCCTGGTCAGCAATTATCACAAGTTTCTGGAGCTGGCCGGCACGGTATCGCGCAAGGAGCTGGAAGGCGCCGCCCCCTGGTTCGGAATCACCCTCGGCTCACTCGGCTTTCTGGCCGCCCTCGGCGGCCTCGTGCTCTTTTTCGTGAAGCTGCTTCGCGAGATGCGCCTCAATCAGCTTCAGTCCGAGTTCATCGCGACGGTCAGTCATGAGCTGAAGACCCCGCTCACGACGCTCGAGCTCACGTCGTCGCTGCTGCGAGACCGTCAGCCGGCGACGCCCATCACAAGAGACGAGAGGTCGCGCCTCTGGGCCTCCCATTCTGCCGACCTCAGCCGACTTCGCGAGCAGGTGGAGTGCCTGCTTGAGGCCGCACGCTGGCAAGGGGGAGGCGTTCGGGCCGCGAAAGAGCGGATCCACCTGGGAGAATGGATCGGAAAGGCAACCGACCGTTGGAACCTGGCTCTCGGTCCCGGCGCGACCCTCGAGGTCCGGGCGGCGGGCCTGGACGACTGGATCGAGGCCGACCCGAGACTCCTGAATCTGCTCTTTGACAGCCTTCTGGATAACGCGCGTAAATTCGCGAAGGAGCGCCCGGCGGTTGAAATCCTGGCTCAGGTCAGTCCGCCCGACTCCCCTCGCTCTCGCCCCCGTTGGAAGGTGGAGGTGAGGGACCGGGGATGGGGCTTCGATCCCTCGGATTCCAAGAAAATATTTCAGCGCTTTTTCCGCGCCCGGACCTCTGCGCCTCACGCCATCCCCGGGACCGGGCTCGGCCTGTACCTCGCTTCGTCGGCGGGAAAGGCGATGGGAATTCGGGTCCGCGGTTCGAGCGTCGGCCGGGGCCAGGGGGCCGTGTTCACGCTCGAGGGGAGCTGCGCCCGTCGAACCGAGAGGCTCGCGCAGCCATGAGCCCCGCCGCCGAGGCCCCGGTGTTCGGAAGGACGCTGCTCGTCGAAGACGAGAGGAATCTCGCGGAAGCACTCAAGATCGGCCTCGGACGGCTCGCGACTCCGATCGATCACGCCCGTAACCTCGCCGAAGCGGAAGACGCGATCGAGCGCGCCCGACCTGAGCTGATCGTGCTCGACCGCATGCTTCCGGACGGAGATGGACTCACCCTCTGCCGGAGCCTCCGCAGCGGTGGATTCGGGGGCATGATCCTCATGCTCACCGCCGCCGGCGACGCCGACGCGCGCATCGCCGGCCTGGAGGGGGGAGCGGACGATTATCTTGCGAAGCCTTTCGACTGGGACGAGCTGCGCGCTCGAGTGCGGGCGCTTTCGCGCCGGCGGCTCGCGGGGAACGAAGGGCAGACGTCCCGCTGGACTCTCGACGACACGCGACTCCGCATTCAGGGCCCGGTGGGCTGGGTCGAGCTGACACCGCTCGAGTACCGGCTGGCGGGTCATCTGATCCGGTCGGCCGGCGCGATCGTCAGCAGAGCAGAGCTGCTCAAGGAGGTCTGGGGGTTCACGCTGCTGCCCAAGACCCGAACCGTCGACCATTTTCTCGGGCGCCTGCGCAAGATGTTCGAGGCGAATCCCGAGGAGCCCCGGCACTTCCTCACGGTCCGGGGTGCGGGTTATCGCTTCGAGCGGTAGCGGGCTCGGCCTCAAAGCGACACGGCCAACCCGAACCCGGCGAACGGGCCGCTGAGATCCAAGGCGATCGGAACGAACACATTGTTCGCCTTGAACGCTTCCTGGCCCGCGCCGGCGACTCCGGGCGACGCCATCGTGCGCGTCTTGAGAACTCGGTAGCCCAGCTCCCCGAAGAAGAACCAGGTCTTGTTCAGTGTCCAGTTGCCGTTGATCTTCGCCATCGCGGTGAAGGCATGATCCAGGTAACCCGTCAGGTTGGGTGCACCCTCGTTGAGGGCGGTCGATGTCAGCCCGGTCTGGATCCCAAGCCCCCCCAGGATCACGAACTGAGTAAAGAACTTCTTGTCTTTGGAGAGCAGGAGCTCAACCCCCGTCGTCACGGGGGTACTGTTCAGGTCGAGCTGGAAGCTCTTTCGCGAGACGGAATCGGTCGCTACAACGGTCTTGAAGATGCGCTCGAAACGCACGACGAGCGCGATGTCGCTCTTGAGCAGCAGGTTGAACTCCATCCCCCCGTGGAAACCGAGCTTGAGCTCGTCGAAGTTGAAGAGGGTATTTACGTCGCCCACGCTGAAGAAGTTCAGTCCTCCCAGGAAGCGGAAGCGGACGTACTTTCTCGTCGGAGCCTCACGCGCCGCGACCGTCGTGGAAGGAATCTCGCTGAAGGGCCCCGTGTCCGCGGGCGGAGCGCCAGCGGGAGTCTCGTTCATCACGAGGACTTCGGCGGACATGAAGCCCACGGCCCCGCTCGGAGTGCGGACTTTGAAAAATCCTTCCGTCGCGACATTGCTCACGGCGAGCGGCGTTCCTTTGGGCAGCTTGTCGACCACCTTGAAGGAGCTGCCGGGCCCTTCGTAGACCTCCGCACCCTCGACGTCGACGCGGCCCGGCCTGGCGGCCCAGGCTCCGCTTGTCCAGACGAGGCCGCCGCAGAGGAACACCACCCAGACCACGATCGCCGCCAGTCGCCCCGTCATCGGAGCACCTTCACGAGATCCATAGGATTCACCTTTGAACGCTGAAGAACCGCGCCCCAGTGGAGGTGCGGTCCGCTGGCCCTCCCCGTCATTCCCGTCTTGCCGAGCAGCTGCCCCGCTTTCACCTGCCGACCCTTCTTAACCGCAAGTCGACTCAGATGGGCGTAAACCGTGAACAGACCAAAGCCGTGGTCCAGGATCACGGTATAGCCCGTGAAGAAAAGGTCCTTGGCCAGTGCGACCTTTCCCGCCGCGGGGGCACGCACCGGCGCCCCCACTTTCGCCTTGAGGTCCAGGCCCTGGTGGAAACTCTGCATCTCCCCGTTGAAGATCCGCTTGGTTCCGAACTGGCTCGTCACGGGCCCTTCGACCGGCAACAGAAACGGGCCCTCCCAGAACTTCTTTCGTTGGCTCGCTGAGTAGACCCGGCCCACTTCCCTGCGTTCCCGGTGCGAGCGCCTGAGATCCCTGGAACTGAGCTTGACGTGACGATCGCCCACTCGGAGGATTTCCGAGGGATAGGCCCCATCGACGACCGAGATCGGAATACCTACTGCTCTCAGCGCGTCGCCCTGGCCAAAACGAACCTCAGCCTCGTACTGGCCAGAGGCCTGTCCGAAGGGAACAGCCAGTAGCGAGATGTAGGTGCCAGCGCCGCCGGGAATGGCGGGCACCTCGGAGCCCAGGAAACGCACGACCGGAGCGCCGGCGACTCCCGGCGGACTGCCGAACTCCAGTAGAAGGAGGGACCCGTCGGGAACCTGATCGGGTGAGATCCGCGTGGAGAAGGGAATGACAGGCGGAGTCTCGCTGGCGACAACCGGACCGCTGGAGCACGCCCCCACGAGCGGCATCGCCGCCAGGAGAAACACCCAGCTAAACCGCCTGTACCTGCCTTTCCCCATCATAAAAGGTCACGGCCATCCGCAGCCCGGAATCCACCTGCGACGCGCTTCTGATCACCTTTCCCGACGCCTCACCCTCGGCCGACGCCCTGACGATTGCGTAGCCTCGTTCCAAAACTTTAAGAGGAGACAAGGCATCGAGCTTCGCGACCCACTGGGCAAGCATCGACCTTCTCGAATCCAATCTTACCCCGATCGCGCGCTCGAGTCTCAGCGAAAGCTCGTCGCAGCGCTGGATCTGATCGCGAAGTCGATCCCTTGGGTCGATGAGGCGCGCGACCACGTGCTGCAGGATCGCGCTCCGGTCCTTCACGCCCCGGCGCGCGAGCTGCTCCAGGCGCTGAGCGAGCTCGACCACCCTTCGGCCCGACTCAAACCAGTGATTCGTCAAAATCTCGGCGCCCGCCGACGGGGTCGCCGCCCGCACGTCCGCCGCGAAATCCGAGAGCGTCGTATCGATCTCGTGTCCCACCGCGGACACGACGGGCAGCTTCGAGGCGACGATCGCGCGAACGAGCGCTTCATTGTTGAAGCACCAGAGATCCTCCAGGCTGCCCCCGCCGCGCGTCAGCAGCACGACCTCGCCCAGCTCCCAGAGGTTCGCGAGCTCAAGCCCGCGAACGAGCTGATCCGCGGCTCCTTCGCCCTGGACCAGGGACGGGACCACCACGACGCGGACATGCGGAGCCCGTCTTCCGAGGACGTTAAGCACGTCGCGAAGCGCCGCGCCGGAAGGAGACGTGATCACGCAGATTCTCGAAGGATATTTCGGTATCGCACGCTTTCGCGCCGAATCGAAGAGCCCTTCCCCCGCGAGCTTGGCCTTCAGCTGCTCGAGGGCCGCCTGGAGTGCCCCGGCTCCCAGCGGCTCGATCCTGTCGGCGACCAGCTGGTAGCTCCCCCTCGGGGGATACACCGACACCTTGCCGTGGCAGAGAACCTCCAGGCCATCGCGCAGCTCAAACCGCTTCCGGCTTCCCCAGCCGAAAAATGCCACCGAAAGGCTCGCGCCCTTGTCCTTGAGCGAAAAGTACAGGTGCCCCGACGCGGCCGGCCTGAGATTGCTGACCTCTCCCTGGACCCATACGTCGGTCAGCGACGGCTCAAGCAAACCCCGAACGCGCGCGGTCAGCTCCGTGACCGTGAGGTGCCGCGGACCCTTGGCCTGCTGCTGAAAAAGCGGGAGCTCCGGGGAATCTTCCACCGGCCTAACCTAGCAGGGCGATGGAAAATGGGAATGGAGATCTTCCCTTACTTGCGATCCTCCACCGTGGCGATCTTCTTGAAGAGGTCAAAGGACTTGAGGTAGTTGAGCGCCTCGCGGACCTGATAGTCGTCCTTGGGATTGACTCGAACAGGGGCGAGCTCTTCCTCCTCCCCCTTCCCCTTCCCTTCCTTCTTCTTCGACTCTCCGCCCCCACGCGGCTTGAGATCGAAGTCCTCGAGCTTGTATTCCTTCCCCTTCTCGTCCTTCGAACCAGGAGTTCCGGCATCCCCCGGACGCTCCGCCCCGGCGGCGGGCGGCTGATCCTCGTCACCCGTCATGTGACCCTTGAGATCCCTTTCGCGAAACCCCTCCGGCCGGCGCTTGGCCTCGGCGAGCAGCTTCGGATCGAAATCGTCGAGGTAGATATCCGGAGCGACCCCCTTCTCCTGGATGCTCCGACCGCTCGGCGTGTAGTACCTCGCGATCGTGAGCTTGAGCCCTGTCTCGTCTCCGAGCTCGACCACCTGCTGGACTGATCCCTTTCCGAACGTGGGCTGACCCATCACGATTCCGCGCCGATGATCCTGGAGGGCGCCAGCGACGATCTCCGCGGCGGACGCCGTACTCGAGTTCACCAGTACCGCCATCGGAAAATCGCGTCTGGACTCCGGGTGATGCGTATGCTTGACCTCGCGCTGATCCTTGTTTCTTCCGATCGTCGAGACCACGACCCTCTTGTCCTCGACGAAAAGGGAAGAGACCTCGACCGCCTGGTCCAGGAGCCCGCCCGGGTTGGTGCGCAAGTCGAAAACCAGACCGCGCAGCTTCTTCCCCTTCCCTTCGAATTTTTCGATGGCCCGCTTCACGTCCGTGGACGAATTTTCGTTGAACGTGGTCAGCTTGAGATAGCCGTACCCCGACTCGAGCTCGTCGGTTTTCACCGACTTGATCATGATCGTGTCGCGCGTGAGGGAGACATCCCGGAACTTCTCCCATCCGTCGCGGTAGATCTGCAGCAGGACCGGCGTACCCTTCTTGCCCCTCATCTTGGAGACGGCTTCGACGAGAGTCAGGCCCTTCGTGCTCTCGTTGGCGATCCTGAGGATTCGATCGCCCGGTTTGAGTCCGGCGTGCCAGGCCGGCGTATCCTCGATCGGGGCGATGATCGTGAGCACGCCATCCTTCATCCCGATCTCGATCCCCAGGCCGCCGAACTTTCCGCTCGTGTCGATCTTCATCTCCTTGAAGATCTCCGGGGGCAGGAAGTTGGAGTGCGGGTCCAGGGTTTCCAGCATCCCCTTGATGGCCCCGTAGATCAGGTCCTTGTGCTTGACCTCATCGACGTAGTTCGCCTCGATAATGCTGATGACCTTGGTAAAGAGGTCGATGTTCCGGTAACGCTCCTGCTGCGCCGCCTGGAGCGGGACAGGAGGCTTCGCTGCCTCGCCCGGGCCGGCGAAGGACTCCTGACCGGTAATCGCCCAGATACCCGAATGAAGAGCGGCCAGCACGGCGACTCGCGCTGCGCACAGGACCAACAGCGGCGGACGAGCTTGCCTCATCTAAAAAAGGCTAATCTAGTCCTTCATCCACTGCAACGGGTCGACGGCGATGTTCTTGGCGCGGACCTCGAAGTACACGGGAGTGCCGGTGGCGTCCGTCAGTCCGATGGCGTCGCCGGCCGCGACCCCGTCCCCTGCTTTCCGGCTGATCTCGCCCATCCGGCCACACAGCGTGTAGAAGTGATCACCGTGATCGAGAATCGCCACCCGGCCGTACCCGGGCATCTCTCCGGCGAACGCGATCCGCCCCGCCGTAACCGCGACGACGGGCGTGCGTTTCTCGACGGCGATGTCAACGCCCTTGCGAAATACGTAGAGGCTGCTCTTTTCGTCGAAGGACCGGCCGAAGCGAGCGACGATGTTACCGCCGGCCACCGGAAGCGGCAGCTTTCCCTTGAGCTGCGCGAAGGTCCCCCGGGTCATCGAACGGTTGACAACCCGCTCGGTCTCCTCGGTGCGCTCGATCTCGAGCCGCGCGTTGAAATTCCGGATCAGCTTCTCGACCTGGGCCTCCGAGTCCTTCAGCCGCTGGTAGTTGTCCAGCTGAACGACCCGCTCCTGATGCCTCTTTCTCAGCACATCCACCTGGACCTGACGATTCAGCTCCAGCACTCCCTCCTGCTCCTTGAGCTCCTCGACGATGAACTCAAGCTGCTGGCGCTCCTCCTGGATCCTAGCCTCGAGCTGATCCGCGTCAGCGAGATCCGTCAGAAACGCCTTGACCTCGCGGGCGCTCCAGGCAGCGAGGTTCGCCAGCGCCCTGCGCCTCGCGATCTCGCTCGCCTCAGCGGACTCCGGAAAGAGCCCGGGCGGGGGACGGCCTTCCGAACGCCGGATCTCCTTGAGCGCGTGCCGGATGGTCGCGCGGTGTCTCGCGGCCCTTTCCTGAAGCAACGCTCGACGAGACGACAACTCCGAGATCGTTCGCTCCAGCTCCCCGACACGCGTCCGGCTGAGCTCCCTCTCCTCGCGTTGAAGCCGGATCAGCGTCCGGATCTTCTGGATGTTCGTTTTCGCCTCCCGCTGGGACTGAAGCCCATCGATGAGCGACTTCTGCAAGCCGAGGACTTTCGAGCGGATGCCACCCAGGCGTTCGGCGAGACTCCCACGAGCCCGCTCTCCCGCGAGCCCGCTCTGGGCGAACGCAAGGACGAGGACGGCCCAGGCGACGATCCTCATTTGGATACCGGCGTGAAAGCCCCGGAAACCACGCCCGCCACGACACCGGCCGCAAGGAGCGCGAGAGCA
>CAYJTX010000127.1:0-8679 GCA_964372615.1 uncultured Bacteriovoracaceae bacterium
GGTTCTGTAAGGAGCTTCGGCCGACAACGGCCGCTGTTTACTTGATGAAACGGGCTCTGATCACAGGTATCACGGGGCAGGATGGCTCCTATCTCGCTGAGTTTCTTCTGGAGAAGGGTTACGAAGTCCATGGCCTGATCCGGCGATCGAGCTCATTCAACACCGGCCGGATCGACCACCTCTACCGCGACCCTCACCTCAAGGACACTCGCCTTTTCCTCCACTTCGGTGACCTCGCGGATGGATCGGGAATCGCCCGCCTCCTTCGGACGACTGAGCCCTCTGAGATCTACCATCTCGGCGCTCAGAGCCATGTCCGCGTCAGCTTCGACATTCCCGAATACACGGCCGACGTAACGGGGCTCGGAACCATCCGGCTCCTCGACGCCATTCGCGATAGCGGGATCGATACGCGCTTCTACCAGGCATCAAGCTCGGAAATGTACGGAAAGGTGCTGGAGGTCCCGCAACGGGAGACCACGCCCTTCTATCCCCGCAGTCCGTACGGAGCGGCAAAGGTCTTCGCCTACTGGATCACGGTGAATTACCGCGAGGCCTACGGAATGCACGCGTCCAACGGCATCCTCTTCAACCACGAGTCCCCCCGCCGTGGCGAAACCTTCGTCACGCGCAAGATCACGCGCGCGCTTGCGAACATCGTGGCCGGCAGGCAGAACGAGCTTTACCTCGGCAACCTCGAGGCCAAGCGGGACTGGGGCTACGCGAAGGATTACATCGAAGCGATGTGGAAGATGCTGCAGCAGCCCCAGGGCGACGACTACGTGATCGCTACCGGCGAGACGCACTCGGTGCGCGAGTTCCTCGACGTGGCTTTCGGGTTGGTCGGCCGCAACTGGCAGGAGTACGTGCGCATCGACCCCCGGTATCACCGGCCGACCGAGGTGGAGCTGCTCATCGGCGACGCCTCGAAGGCGCGAGAGAAGCTGGGCTGGCAACCCCGCGTCAGTTTTCGGGAGCTCGTGACCCTCATGGTGCATGAGGATCTCCGCGGAGTAGGCCTCGACCCCGATCGTCTCGTCCGCACCTGAGCTGTCACGGGCGGGGCGCGGCGCACCCCTGCGACGCGACGACGCCGGCGCCTCCTGTTGCCACGCTTCCGCCAGTGGACTACTGTGGGCCCCGATGCTCAAACTCTCCATCGTCGTCCCGGTCTACAACGAGGAACGCCAGCTGGCGAAGGTGATCCAGCTCCTCATGACGAGCCCCTGCCCCATCGAGCGCGAGTGGATCTTCGTCGACGACAAGTCGAGCGACTCAAGCCTCTCGATCCTCAAGGCTCACCAGCCCCAGCACGGCTACCGGGTGCTCGAGCAGCCCACGAACCAGGGCAAGGGCGCCGCGGTCTGTCGCGGGATCCGGGAAGCCACGGGTGAGCTCATCCTGATCCAGGACGCCGACTTCGAGTACGACCCGGCCGACGTGCCCTCGCTCCTCGTGCCGCTGCTCGAGGACCGGGCCGACGTCGTCTTCGGCAGCCGCTTCAAGAAGAACGCGGTACAGGTTCACCGCACGTACCATTATTTCGTCAACCGGCTGCTCACGGCGCTGAGCAACCTCTTCTCGGGCATTTATCTCACGGACATGGAGACCTGCTACAAGGTCTTCCGCGCCGACCTGCTCCAGTCGATGCGCCTCACCTCGCGGCGCTTCGGCTTCGAGGTGGAGGTCACGGCCTACGTCGCGAAGGTGCGCGCCCGCATCTACGAGCTGCCGATCTCGTACTTTCCGCGCACGCGGCTGCAGGGCAAGAAGATCAACTGGAAGGACGGCGTCGCGGCGCTCTGGCACATCCTTCGCTTCAACTGGCTCGTGTCGCTCGAGCAGGCCTACACGCGTGTGCCGGAGCGGTACCTGCCGCAGAACGGGTCGAGCAACGGCCCGACTCCGCTCGCCCGGCTTCCGCAGGACGACCGAAAGTAGGCTGGATTCGAGTTTAAGTTAACTCCGCGCAAGCGGGACGCTCTTCGATCCGAGGATTTTCCTGTCGCGCGTGAGCAGCCTGATCCCGTGAGTCAGTGAAGTCGCGGCGATGATCTCGTCGACCGGGTCGCTCTTGAAATCGAGCTTGCGGGTATTGACGCATACGTCGACCGTGATCGGAAAGATCGTAAGCTTCTGAAACACCTGTTTCACGTCGAAATCCGAGATATCCAGCTCTATTCTCTTGAGCGAGTGCAACTTCTCAATTTCCCAAAGAACGATCGCTGAAATACCCCAGGGGGTTTTGCTTAAGATCTTGCGCTCCGTAGGCGTCAATTCATCTGCCAAGGCATAGATCAGAATATGCGTATCAAGATTCAGCATTCCAGCGGATTCCGGTGGAAAACAAGTCATCTTTCAAAATACGGACCTTGCCCTTGAGCGAGCCGATCAGAGCGGCCGGCTCCGATCTGATGGGCGTCAACTTGGCGACAGGAACGCCGTGCTTGGTGACGATCAAGCCGTCCGGCTCGACGTTTTCCAGGATCGAAAGACACTGCTCCTTGAATTTCGCGGCATTGATGGTTTTCATTTGATCATTCCTTCGTCTCCAGGGTAACAAAGGTCATAACTTATATCTAGTCATAAAAAATGACTACAATTTCAAGTTTCCCGGGGACTCTCCCTGCCGCACAACGGCTCAAGCGACGGTCACCCCCGCTCGCCCGTCAGTCTCAGGACGGCCGAACTCTTGAAAGTATATCTTTCAAGAGTTGAACTATTTGAAAGTAAATAGTAATATCGATCTAAGGCTATGCTCGATGCAAACTGGCTCGAACGGGATCGCCACCTCGCCAGCTATGAGCTGGCGCGCTACCGGCGTCCATCCGCTCCGTGGAGCGGATCGCCCGGGATCCATACTCTCCTTGGGCCACGGCGAATCGGGAAATCCACCCAATTCAAGCTCTGGATCCGGGGGCTCATCCAGCAGGCGACGCCGCTGACGGAAGTCACGTTTCTCGACGTCGAGCGCCTCGAGACCTGGCAGCAGCTCCTGTCCGCGCTCGGGAATTTTCGAGGCCGCTATCTCTTTGTCGATGAGGTCACTTCGGTCAGGGACTGGCCGCGGGCATTCAAGGTGCTGGTCGATGATGGAACACTGGGCGGTGTCTGCGTCTGGCTGACGGGCTCGAACGCGTTCGACCTCAAGAATATCGGCGAGAGGCTTCCGGGACGACGCGGGCGCGGCCACGAGCTCCGCGAGCTGGAGCTGCTGCCGCTCCCGTTTCGCGATTTCTTCGCGGCCGGCAAGCCGCGACACGGCGGAGAGCTGAAGCGGGCGTTCTCGGACTTCTGCCAGTGGGGGGGCTATCCCATGGCCGTCTCCGAGTACCTGGGCGCCGAGAGGCCGTCAGCCGACCTGCTTCAGGAGCTTCTGGACGTCGCGCTGGGTGAAACCTCGCGCAAGCATCGTTCGCCCCGGTTTTCGGCCGCGCTGGCCGAAAGGCTCTGGCTGAATCTCGCCGGCCGCAGCAGCTACCACGCTCTGTCGAAACAGCTCGACATCGGCTCGCATCCGGTGGTGCGCCAGTACCTGGAGATCCTCGAGGGATGCTACGCCATCTTGTCCGCCGAGCGCTTCAACGCCAAGACCCGCACGGGCGTGCTGCGCAAGGAGAAGAAGTTCTACTTTCTCGATCCCCTCATGATGGCCGCTCTCGTCACGTGGTCGGAAACCGGAGAGGTGCAGCCGGCCTGGATCAGCGACAACTGGAACGACGCGGAAAAACAGGGCCGCTGGATCGAGAATGTCGCCGCCGCCGAGCTCCGCAAGCGGCAGATGCGGTTCTTCTACGACGTCCAGCACGGCACCGAGATCGACTTCGTCTACAGTCCCATCGGGTCGCGCGAGTGGAGCGCGCTCGAGTGCAAGCGCAGCGCGCCTCATCCCGCCGAGGTTCAGGGACTGAAGGCCTATCCCCACGCCGAGATCTGGATCGGTACCGAAGATCAGGCGCGCGCCGCCGCCGCCGACCGGCGCCTGCTCGCTCCCGCATACTGGATCGCCGAAAGATTACTCCGTTTTCCCGATCCGTAGCCCCAATGCTGGCAACTGAAGCCCGAGCGGCGGCCGATTGACGGACAGGATTAACAGGCTCGAGGTCCCCGAGCGCCTGGCTGCACCTTCTCCGAGCTACATTTTTTTCGGATTCGAGTCGAAGGGCAAGCGGTGGATCAAGATGGCGAGTCCCGAAAAGGCCCTCGTCGACTTTCTCTACCTCAGTCAGGCGCGGTCACGTCTCTTCACGGCTCTCCCCGAGGTCGAACTGCCCAGGTCCTTCCGCGTGAGGACCGCGCGGGAGATGATCGACCGCGTTTCCTTCGTCGCACGCCGCACTCATGTTCGAAGTCGGTTTGAAGAGCTGATCCGTCGCGTTCGGAAGTCGACCTGACAGCGGCTATCAAAGTCCAGACCCAAACCCAGTCAGCCGCCGCGCGCTGACGCTGCCCCGGTGACGGACGAAGAGCGGGCCCCAGGCGGGGTTGGCGCCGTGCATCGCCCGGAGCAGCTGCAGCATCCGCTGGAAAACCCGCTCGAGCGAAACCGAACCGGAGAGCGCCTCCTCGACGCCTGCCGCGACGGCATGGGCGGCGTAGAACCCTTTCCCTCCCGACACGACGCGGCCGCTTCTCCGGAGCTGAGCCCGCAGCTCGTCGACCTTGCGCTGGTCGTCGTCGCGCCAGTTCTGGATCTGTCCTAAGGCGGTTCCCTCGAGCGCGCGCGCGGGACGGTCACGGAGGGTGCGCGCCACGATCTCGGCCGACCGCCGCGCCTGAAGCGCATCGACGGGCTCTCCGTTCAGCACGACGGGAGCGAGGTCACGGTCGATCTCCGCCCGGATCGCGGCGGCCCAGGCCGAGGCCCCGGTGAACTCGAGGCCCGCCACGACCTCGGCGCCGAGGTATCCCCGGAGAATATCGGCCGGGTGCGGGTCCCCGGCGGGCCCCTGGCTCGAGAGCTTCTCCACGCCCGACGTGACGCCGCGAATCGCGCGAAAATAACCGACGAGCGCGATCGCCGCGGCCGGGCCCATGTTGAGAACACCCAGGACGTCGGAGGCGGTCTCGTCGATCCGGGCGCGCCAGTAGCGGGCCAGCCCGGGCGTACTCTGGGAGAGAAGCGCGCTGCCGACCGAGGCGGCCAGCTCGGCGCGTAGCCCCCGGTCCGCGCTGAGCACGTCGTGGCCCGCGGTCTCGTGTCCGAGCGCCGCCCAGGCCAGCAAGCCTCGCCTGGCGTTGGCGGGGGGCAGGCTGACCACGGAGGCCGGAAACCCCAGTATTCCCTGGTACGCTTCGGCCGTGAACGTATACGGCCCGAAATCAGGCCGGCCCCACTTCACGAGCGGAGGGGTGGCCGTGAGGTCGGGCGGGCTCACGCCGCGCCGATCCTCTTCGCTCAGGAAGCCGTCGTAGAGGTCCGAGATCACCTCCTGGAAAGCGTCGGTCGCCTCGGATTCGTAATCCTCCGCGTTCTGGAGCACCGCCTGGCAGGCGTCCAGAAACGCGCCGGCGGCCCCCTCGCGCCCCGGATCTCCGCCGAGCAGCCGCCGAAACCGCGCGCGGCCGAGCGAACGCGCCACGCCGAGCAGCGGAACGTAAAACTCCCGCTCGTAGAGAGGGGGGAGGCGGCCCTTGGCCTTCTCGAGGCGCGCCATCAGATCCTCGTAATCCGTCGGATCGGGCGGTCCAGGGTCTCGATCGGTTACGGCGGCTTTGGAGTCCTGCACGCAAGCGGAGAGGCGTTCGAAGCGTATGGGCATGTCTCAGCCGACGAGCTCGCGGGCTCCGGGCATCTTTCGATGATCGCGGCCCCCATGCGATACTGTCAAGGACATGACCCGCTCACTCTGGCTCGCCGCGATCCCGGTCGCAGCCGCCCTCGTCACCTGGCTCACGCCGCTCGCCTTCGCGCCGGTGCCGTGGCCGGATGACTCCGCTTTCTACTTTGTCGCGCGCGAGCTTTTCAGCTGGCCCCCCCGGTGGGTCATGCTGCCGCAGGCCCCGTTCGAGCCGAGCTACCGGGAGTTCAACTTCAACACGATGCCCCTCTACCCGATCCTGATCGGCCTGGGGCGCTTCGTCGGGCTCGAGGGCAGCCACGCGCTCAAGCTCTGGCCCCTCGCGGGCTGGGCCGCGGGCGGAGCGCTTCTCGTAGCGGCGCTCGCGCGCGCGGGCCTCGGTCGCGCCTCGGCCCTGGTCATCGCGATTCTCTGGGCCGCGAACCCCACCCTGCGCTGGGCGTCAGTCCTGGTCCGACCGGAGTCGCTGATCGCGGCACTCGGGATGACGCTCGTGCTCGGCCTCACGCTGGGCTTCCCGAAACGGGCCGCGGCGCGCGGCCCGTGGGACCCGGTGGCAGCCCTCCTCGCCCTGGCCGCCTCTGCGCACTTCAACGCCGTTCACCTGGTCTTCGCGGTCGTGGCGGCTGCGTTGCTTCCCGAGGGCCGGAGGCCGGGCTGGCGCGACCTCAAGTCGCTCGTCGCGACGGGAGCGCGGACGGCCCTCTACCTTTCGCCCTGGCTTCTGGTCGCCCTCTGGAAGTGGCCGCTCTTCCTCCGGCAGATGAAGCTCCAGTGGAGCCGGCTTTCGGTCGGTTCCAGCTGGTTCGATTCGCTGCGGACTTTCAGCTTCGTCTGGTTCGACGAGATGGGGAGCCCGGAGCAGATCCCGGGTTGGACGAGGTGGAGCGGTCTCGCACTCTGGGCGCTTGCCGTCGCCGCCATCGGCTGGGGCCTGCTCGCGCCCGCAGCGCGCGGAGCCTTGAAACGCTCTTCAGGACAGGCCTCGAACCTGAGTGCGCCCGACTCACCTCCCCCGCTCGCCCCGGCGGCTGGCTGGCTTGCCGGTTCCGTCTGGGTCTGCGCCACGAAGCCCGAGGTCTGGTTCACCTACTACCTGCACGCGTCACTCATCGCGTTCCTGGGGATCGCGCTTCTGCGGCTCCACCGGTCCGGCCGCCCACGCGCGCGCGCGGGCCTGGCGCTGGCCCTGACGCCCCTCGCGGCCGTTTTCGCGTGGGCGACGGGCTCGCAGGCTCTCGCCCTCTCGAGATCAGAGAGCTGGAGCTGGGCCGCCTACGAGCGCTTCGTCGACTGCATCGATCGGAGGCTCTCCGCGCACGAGCGTGCCCTCGGCGGCACGCGCCCCTACCGCGTCTGGGACCCCACCTTTCCTGACATCACGATCGCGCTCTCGCGCCGGCACCCCGCCTGGGAGTTGACCCGGACCAACGATTTCTGGGATCGCCAGGACCTCGCGGTCATTCACGGCCACGAGGTCGAGGCGGTCGTCGTACCCGAGACGATTCAGCGCGCCGAGCGCGAGGTCGACGCCCCCGCGAGCGAGGTGCGCGACCTCCGCTCGACCTGGATGAGTTGGGAGGGCTACTTCCTGATCAGGCTCTGGCGCACGCCCCACTGGAAGCCCGAGCGCCACGTCTGCCAAGCCGGCCGGTGGCTGGCCTTTCTCTTCCTCACGCCGGTCGGCGAGGCCCCGTAGTGCGGAGACACTGGGCGTTCGGAGCCCGTTTTTCAGCGCGACCGGCCCAGCGATCGCGCCAGTCACCCAGCGCCTGTTTGCTCGAAGCTGAAATCGCCTAGGACGCGGTTTGGAGTCGAACCAAGTACTTGCCTTGCCTCGAAACCGCGTCCCACGCGGTTTCACCTTCGAGCAAACGACCCACTCACGCATGAACCCCTGCGCTAGGAAAGCCGCGTGTCTCCGAGGCGAAGCAACACGGCACCGATGGACCCGGGATCCGGAACTCGGCGTACGGCTTCCCTGACGGAGGCGGCCCGAACCGACGCGCGCCGAGCCAATGTCTCGAAGTCCCTCCAACCCTGATGCCAGGACGACTGCAGGAAAAGCGTCCGACAGACTGACCTGGAACGAACTCGCTCAATGGGGGAGTGAGTCGCAAGCGCGGCCGCCCCGGCGATCCGCTCCAGGGGAACAGACGGAAAGATGCTCGCGACGACCGGCTTGGGAAAGGGTGTCCCTTGAACTCGGACACTGGAGTCAGCAGAAACGTAGGCGTGATGTCGCTCGGCGAAGCGTGTACCGCTCTGACCCAGTGTCTGCGCGAGCCTCTCCGCAGGGACCCACGGATCGACGACCGCCCCGCAGACATCGGTATGAGTCGTCCACTGCCAGCCCAGAGGATCCGCCACGAGACCTTTTCGACAGGGATTCAGCGCGACGTAACGTACCTGTCGTCTGAGGTGGTCGCGGTCAGGGATCGCGCTAGGAGCAGGGACGGGATCCCATCGGCCACGGTCCTCTCCGAGACGCGTTGACACGCCACCCAGTAAGCGGGCGACCGTCAGGCGATCCGCGTTCGGATCCTCGGAGAGTGTCAGCAGCTGGAGGTGATTCGGCATGAGGACCGCGGACACCGCCTCGGGAAAGGCTGATCGAAGATGCGCCCAGATCCAGCGCGCGGCCTCCTCCTTCAAAAAGGGATTCCAGCTCGTTCGTTCCCGGGCCGTCAGGTGGATCCACATTCCAACCCTGCCAAGCAGGAATGTTGCCAAGACTCGAAACCTCCGAAACGGGGGTTTCAGCTCTCAGCAACTGCTTGCTTGGCCCTCAAACCTCGATTCCCACGGTTTGACCTTGAAGCAAGTCCGGGGGCACCCTGAGGACTTTCAGACATGTGATCCGAACGAAGGACCTCCG
>CAYJTX010000128.1:0-8651 GCA_964372615.1 uncultured Bacteriovoracaceae bacterium
TGGCCCTCCTCGCGCGGAATCTGCCTCCCCACCTCCAGCGCAAGGCGCTCACCTATGGTCTCGTCGGTGCCGTCGTTTTTCGGTTGGCCGCGCTTTTCCTCGTCACCCAGCTCCTGCAGTGGCGCTGGGTCAAGCTCGTCGGAGGCGGCTACCTGATTTTCATCGCGGCCAAACACTTCCTCTCGCCAGCCAAGAACGACGAAGAAGAGAAGCGCAAGCCGGTCAGCGCCCGACAGTTCTGGAAGATCGTGCTCGTCATCGAGCTGACGGACATCGCGTTCGCCGTCGACTCGATTCTCGCCGCAGTGGCCCTCTCGCAGAAATTCTGGGTAGTCTTCACGGGCGGCATTCTGGGCGTAGTCATGATGCGCTTCGCGGCATCCCTCTTCATATCAGTGCTGAAGCGATTCCCCTCCTTCGAGACTACGGCCTATCTCCTGGTTTTCGTCATCGGGGCGAAAGTGTTTCTCGAGTACTTTCAGCTTCCTGGTGTCGACTTCCACTCAGGCTCGAGCCCCTGGTTCTGGGGCTTTTGGGGCCTGATGGCCGCCTGTACTCTGTACGGCTTCAAGCCACGGCGCCGTCACCGAGGGACGGAGAGGGCCGTGCGAACGGAGGCAGACGTAGCCGAAAAGCTTCAGTAATTCGACGAATTTTGTCGATAGGCGGATCGTGAAAGCATCCTCACGCGTCGGCCTCCTCACGAGTGTCGTCGAAAGCGATGGAAATTTTCTCCCCCAGCTGGTGCGCGCTGAAGGGCTTCACGACGTAGTCGGTAGCCCCGGCGCGAATCGCCTCGGAGACGTGCCCTCGGTCCCCTTCCCCCGTGACCATGAAGAAGGGCAGGTCGCGCGTCTGCTGGAAACTCCGCACGGCCCTCAGGAGATCGACTCCCGACATTCCGGGCATGTTCCAGTCGGCGATCACCAGGCCGATCTCGCCCTCTTCTCCCGCCGCCTGACGGATCAGGAACCAGGCGTGCTCGCCGTCCTCGGCCTCCACCACCCGGCCGAACCCGATCTCCTCGAGCATGTTCCTGAGAATGCTTCGCATCGCCGGCATGTCGTCGACGACCAGTACCTTCAGCGAGCTGCCCGCGGACCCGCGCATTCAATCGAGTTTACCACATGAATAACAAGATCTGGCTCCTCCAGATCCCGCTGATTCTGCTCTTCACCTTCGCCTACTGGGTCACGGACCAGGGTGTGAGAGGAGAACTGGGCAATTCTTACCTCCGGGACACTGTCTACGAAAGCCTCCGAACCGTCGTCGGCCGTCACACGGACCTCAAATTCCGACTGCGCGGCCAGCAACCGCCGAGGAACAACATCATCGTGCTCGAGATCGACAACGACGCACTCACCCTCTACGGCCGGTGGCCGTGGCACCGCGACTTGCTTTCCAATCTGGTGCGCCGGGCGTTCGAAGCCGGCGCGAGGGCGGTCGCGATGGACATCGTGTTTTCCGAGGCGGACACGCGGGTCTCCCCGGAGCTTGCTCAGCTCCTCCAGTCGCACAAGCTGGCCGATCGCATTCCCGAATTCGAGACAGACAACGAGTACACCCGGCTGATCAGGGACTACCCCGACCGCTTCATTCTGGGCTGGGCGCACACCGCTTCCTGCCAGCCAGCCTATCACTCGGGAGCCGACAACTGCAATCTGGACGACCCGGAGGTCAAGCGGCTCTACCCGGACGGCTACGAGAAATTCGCGTTTTCGAGGGTCGCCTCGCCTGTTTTTGACCCCAAGAGAACCCCGTTGATCACGATCACGGAATCCCTTCCGAACCTCCCGCAGTACAACGAGGCCGCGATGCACGCCGGCTCCTTCCAGGCGGTCCCGGACACGGACGGAGTCATCCGCCGAGTCCCGCTGGTTTTCATGATGAACGGCAGACCTTATCCGTCGCTCGCGCTCGAGCTCGCGCGGGTCGCCCTCGGCGAGGATCTCGCGATCGAGTTCGACGAGGATCACCGCGTCCGGAAAATCGCCTTTGCCAAAGCGGGCCGCGAGATCCCGGTCAGCCCCCTGGGAGCGATGGACATCAACTTTCGGGGACCGATGGGTACCTTTCAGTACGTCCGCGCCAGTCAGCTTCTGCTTGATCCGACGGAAGAGGACGGCGACAAGATCATGGTCGAGACCAAGATCGACCGCACCGTGGCGTCGGTTTCCCGCGCCGGGCTCCTGAAGGACTCCATCGTGCTGGTCGGAATCGGCGCCCTCACCTTCGATGAGCGAACGTTTCCATTCGACAATCTCATCCCGGGAGTGGACGGGCACGCCAACGCTCTCGACAACTTACTGTCCGGCGACATGCTCGTCCAGCACCGGGGCCCGAGCAACCGTCTGGTGCTGTTTCTGCTCATGACGCTCGGGGCGATCGTATTCGCCTTCCTCGCCCAGAAGCTCGAGTCGGTTCCCGCGCTGCTGATGTTCCTCTTCCTGATGAGCGGCATGAACTATGTCGACCTGAAGCTGCTGTTCGCGAACGGCGTCAACTGGACGAGCACTTTTCTCTACATCGAGTACTTCGGCATATTCGTATTAACGATGGCTTTGAAGTACGTGCTCGAGGAACGGAACCGAAAGTTCATCCGCGGGGCTTTCTCCAAGTACGTCTCACCCGCGATCGTCGACTCGATCCTCAAGGATCCAGCCAAGCTCGTGGTCGGGGGAGAGCGCAAGGAGCTGAGCATCCTCTTCTCCGACATCCGAGGCTTCACGACTTTCTCCGAGGAGATGGATGCGAAGAAGCTGACTTCCTTCCTGAACGACTATCTCGGACTCATGACCGACATTGTCTTTGAGTTCGGCGGAACGCTCGACAAGTACATCGGCGACGCCGTGATGGCGTTCTGGGGGGCGCCGCTCGATCAGCCGCAGCACGCGCTGAACGCCTGCAAGGCCTCGGCTAAGATGATGCAGGTGCTGACGGAAAACCAGGAGCGCTTCAAGAGGGACTACGGCATCGACGTCCACATCGGCATCGGCGTGAACTCCGGTACGGTGAGCGTCGGCAACATGGGCTCCGACCGGATTTTCGAGTACACGGTGATCGGGGATCACGTGAACCTAGCCTCCCGCATGGAGGGCCTCACCAAGTATTACGGAGTGAGCATCGTGACCTCGCGATTCACCTTCGACTGCATCACGGGAAACGGACAGGAAGTCCCCTCGCACCGGTTGCTCGACCTCGTCAAGGTGAAGGGCAAGAAGCACGCCGTTGAGCTGATTCAGGTGCTCGATCGCGAATACCCTGCCGACGCGCTCGCAGCCTACGCGAAAGGCAGGGCACTCTACGCGAACCGTCAGTGGGATGCCGCCATTGCCGCATTTCAGGGCGCCTCTGCCCTGTTGACAGCGGGGCAGGCGAATCAGGAAGACGGTCCCTGTCAGCTCTTTGTCGAGCGCTGCCGAACATTCAAAGAAACCCCTCCGGAAGCCGATTGGGATGGTAGCTGGGAGATGCTGAGCAAATAGCCATGGCCCTACCTGCACACAAATCGCCCGGAGGACTCGCCCCGCCCCCGCAGGCGACCGCCCAGAGAGCCGGCTCGGTCACGAGGCCCGTGCTCGCGCACGCCGGCCCTCAGCTTCGCAAGCTCAAGAAGGGCGAGCTGCTCTTCGCCGAGGGCGAGAACTCCCGCGCGATGTACCTCATCAAGCAGGGGATGATCCGCGTCTTCAAGAAGAAGGGCGACTCCGACATCGAGATCGACACGATCCGCTCGGGCCAGATCCTCGGAGAGCTCGCCTTTCTCGACGGCAATCCGCGCTCCGCCTCCGGAGAGGCCCTCACCGATTGCGATCTGATGGAGATTTCCGGCCCGACCTTCGAGGCCGTCCTGGCGCACATGCCGGACTGGCTCAAGATTCTTCTCAAGACTGTCGTCGGCCGGCTTCGCACCGCGAGCACCCGGATCCGCCAGCTGGAGCAGGCGAGCACCGCATACGACTACTCCGAGAAGGCTGGCAAACGATCGGCTCACTACATCTATCTGTCTCCCGTGGACGTACTCAAGATCGCAGCGGGGCTCCTGCTCGTGGCCGCACGCAACGGCAACAAGGTCGCCGACGGGATCGAGATTCGCGTCGGTCTGCTGCAGAGATACGCCAACCAGATCATGGGAATTCCGGTCGCCAAGATCACCACGATGCTGGACGTGCTGAGCCAGATCGGTGTCGTCACGATCGTGGATGAATCGGGCGGCCAGGTGTTCCTGTCAGACGCTGATTTCCTGGAGCAGATGATCACCTACCTGAACGAGGAGAATCTCCTTGAGCCGTCCAAGCGGCACGACATCACCTTGCGCGGATTCCTGGTCATGGGCCTCATCGTGAAGCACCTGGAAGGAACGGCGCCCGATCCGGGTACCGGAAACACGACGGTCAATGTCGCGGAGATCCGTAAGCTCGAGTCCGTCGGCGGCAAGAACCCCTTCCGAATGGATGAATTTCCGGAGCTCGTGAAGCTCGGCTACTGCACGAACATCACGATCAAGTCAGGCGACGCCATGTTCACGACCATTCGCGCGGATGAATTCAAGAAGATCTTTCGGCTCCAGCGGGCGGCCATGGCCATCCACGGCGTCAACGAGCAGAAGCGCAAGACGAAGTAATTGACATGGTGCGAAGCAGGGCCTCCTAGCCACCCCTCGACGGTCGCGCTAGACTTGGCCCTCGTGAGACTCAAGGAACGAGCCTTCGGCGCCATCGGCTGGTCAGTCCTCAGCACAGCGTCACTTGCCCATTCTACGGCTTGGGCCGGGCTTGAAGTCCACGGCCACCGAGGTGCCCGGTCCCTCGCTCCGGAGAACACGATCGCCTCCTTCGAACGCGCACTCGCCGGCGGAGCGACCGCGATCGAGCTCGACGTCCGAGTCTCGCGCGACGGCGAGCTGATGGTGATCCATGACGCGAAGGTCCCGGCGAAGCTCTGCCTGGGTCCGGGCGGACAGCCAGTTCGCCCCGAACCCAAGGTGCGCGAGCTGAGCGCCGCCGCGCTGAAGTCCTTTGACTGCGGCTCGGTGACGAATCCCGATTTTCCGGAGCAGCAGCCCGCGCCCGGCGCGACCATCCCCACTCTTCGCGAGGTCTTCGACTGGCTCAACGCGCATCCTGATCCGCGCGCGCGGGATATCTGGATCAACGTCGAGCTCAAGGACAACGCGCAACCTTCGGACTCCTTCACCCTGCAGGTAGCGGAGGAGGTCGATCGCGCGGGCCTCTCGTCTCGGGTGGTAATCCAGTCCTTTCTCCCCCGGCACGTCGTCGCCTACGGAAAGATCCGACCTGGAACGAGGCGCTCGATTCTTGTCAGGCATCCAGCCATACCCCTCCTGCCCCTGGCGAAGATCCTCGGTGTCCAGGTCATCTCCCCGGTCTGGTTCACGCTCTCCCCGCGCGAGGTGCGAAAACTTCGACGACACGGCTTCAAGGTCATTCCCTGGACCGTCAACTGCCCGAAGGCGTGGAAGCATTTCGTGCGCTCCGGGGTCGACGGGATCATCACGGACGACCCGGGCTCCCTGAACCGCTGGCTGGATGGGCAGAAACTGCCCACGGCGCCCTGACACGACATAGCGGTACGTCGATCCGGGAGATCGCATATTATGAAGGAAGCACATGGCGTCTCCTTCCCTGACCGCCCGGATCGGCGCTCTCGCCGCCGTTCTCGGGATTTTCAATTTGCCCAAAGCGTTCGCCGAGACGGTGACCTACGAGCTCACCTCC
The DNA here is from genome assembly GCA_964372615.1 of uncultured Bacteriovoracaceae bacterium. Lineage (GTDB taxonomy): Bacteria > Bdellovibrionota > UBA1018 > UBA1018 > UBA1018 > CAYJTX01. The sequence goes on from CAYJTX010000128.1 coordinate 5,739, forward strand.
CTCAGCCAATTTGATACGGCCTCGAGCACCGGACTGATCAATACCGTCGCCGGAAGGATCCAGGCGCAGGTCGCTCCCTCCGGAACCGCGGCCAACGCGCTCAACTTCGGCGACGGAAGCGACGGCGCCTTCAGCGACGGGCCGACCCAGACGGGAATCTCGGTCAGCGGTTCGACCGTGACGTTCAATACGGATACGAAATCGACCTACAAGTTCACTTCCTTCAACCTCTCGAGCGGAGTGACCCTGACCGCGACCGGGAGCAACCCGCTCGTGATCCGTGTTTACGGAAGCGCGACCGTCGCCGGTACAGTGAGCCTCGTGGGCGCGGCGGGAACCGCCAACGGAGTCTCGGGAGGTGGTGGCGCGACGACGGGGGTCCTTGCGGGCGGCTCGGGAGTCCTGGGGGGCGGCAGCGGCGGCAGAGGCGCCCAGACGGACGGGACCGCGGGCACGGATGGCTCCCACTCTACCGGCTCCGGGCCGGTGGGCGAGTTCGGGGTCAACGCGGCCGCCGGCTTCGTCGAAAGCGGCGGCGGCGGGTGCAATTCAGACACATTCACCGCACCCGGCGGCGACGGCTCCGACAACGGGGGGTCGGCGGGAGTCTGCACCGCTGGAACCACGGTTGAGGAGGCCTTCGAATCCTCGTTCACGGGGGGGGCCGGAGGCGGAGGAGGAGGCGCATGCACCCTTGGAGGCTGCGGGACGGGCGTCGGCGGCAGCGGCGCGGGAGCGGGCGCGGGAGCGTTCCGGCTCGTCGCCTTGGGCAACATCACGGTCACCGGAACGATCAACGTGACGGGTGGCGCGGGAGGCGCGAACAACGCTGACCTCGGGGGCGTGAGCTGCGGAGGTGGGGGTGGAGGAGGCGCGGGCGGCTCGGTCTGGCTCCAAACCCCAGGCTCGCTGACAGGGGCAGGCGGCGTCACCCTCACGGGTGGAACTCGTGGAATAGCGACCGTCGGAAACTGCTTAGGGGGTCCTGAGGGCGGCAACGGCGCCAGCGGCCGTCACCGCCTCGACGGGACCGACTCGTCAGCCACGATCGCTCCCACACTGACCGTCGCGGTCCAGATCCCGACAGGCCAGAGCTACGTCGTCTACACGAACGCGATCGACCTGAGCTCGGGCTACTCCTCGATCGACTCCGCGAGCGAAACCACCGGCTGCGGAACGGACGGGACGCTCACCGTCACCTACCAGAGCTCGCCGGACGGAACGACCTGGTCCACCGGCGTCACGGCCTCGGAGATCACGTCGCTTCGAAATGTCGCGTACGTGCGAGCGAAGGTCGCGCTTTCGACGACCGGGACGAGCGCACCCTGCCTGACCGCGCTCTCGATCACCCATTCGGCATCGATCCTGACGGACCTCGAGCTGGAGGGACAGCCCCTTCTCTGCGGAAGCACCGAGCGCCGATCCGGCGGAGGCGCTCCGCCCTCCGCCTACGTCGGCAACCTGGCGCTGCTGGCGCTCGCGCTCTGGCTGGCGCGCCGGCCGCTGAGAATCTTGAGAAACGATCGCAGGCGGATTTCCTCAAGCGCGAGCCCGCTCGCCTTCGCCTCGTCCTCGTGGATCGCCCCGCACGAGATCCCGCGCAGAAAGTAATTGAGAAGCCCCTGGCCCGTGGCCGCGTCGTCGAAGACATCGCCAATGAGCGTGGCCTGCGCCGCTTTCTCGACGAAGTTGCGCAGGCGCGCCGAAGCGGCCTCGAGGCCCTCAAGGAAAAACGCATAGGTGCTCGCGTATCGGATAGGCAGCTGGCCAGGGTGCAGGTCCCAGCCCTGGTAGAACCCCTGGCGAAGCGCGTGCTGGACGTTTTCGTAATGCGCCCGCCACGCCCGATGCACGACCGCGCGGTTCTCATCCTTCTGAGTCGGCGTGAGCTCCCCGCCCTTGGGCGCCTTGTGGGGCCCGATGGGCATGAGCGTGGTCGCCCCGTCCGAGATGTTCACTCCCGTCTGCGCGAGGCTCACCTGCATCACGTGCTTCGCGAAGTCGCACGCCGGGTGCTGGATCGCCTGGTATGCGGCCGTGACGTTGCAGAGGGCCGTGTAGTCGTAGGTTCCGAAATGCGCGCCCGCGCACCGGCCCGAGGCCGCCGCGACGAGCGCCGGCAAGGCGATCTCGCCCCTGGAGCCGATGATGGACTGGGGCGTCTCGATCATGAGCTCGACGCGAAGGCAGCCGTTCTCGAGGCCGAGCCGCTCCTCCAGAATTCCGCACAGCCGGGAAATGGCCGAGACCTGCTCCGGATGCGTGACCTTGGGAATCGTCACCACGAATCCCGGTGGCATTCGACGTCCGGCTTTCTCTGCCAGCGCCGTGACGAAAAGATCCAGCGTCCGGCTCGAACGCGCGACCAGCTCCTCGCTGAACGGCTTCACGCGAATTCCAATGAAGGGCGGAAGGGTCCCGCCCTGCAAGCCGTTCGCCACCTCGACCGCGGCCGCTACCGCGTGGCCGTCCTCCTCCGCATCGGGGCGATTGCCGTAGCCGTCCTCGAAGTCGATACGAAAATCCTCGACTGCCTCGCGGCTGATCTTTTCGACCACGCGGGGGTAGACCCTGTCGGCGAGCTTCGAATCCATTCCCACCGCTGTCGCGAGTGCTCGAGCGTCGGGCGCATTTTCCTGCAACGCGCGCATCGCGACGTCACCCATCTTGCGCGCGGTATCGGATTTGAAGAGGTGCGCTCCGCCATACACGGTATGCGCGGCCTGGCGTCGATCGCTGTCGCCTGGAAATGCGTGAGCGAAGGCCTGGTTGGCTCGCTTGAGCCGGGAACGGATTTCTTCGGTGTGCTGTGCCGTGAAAGTGGTCTTCATCTGAGTCTCTCCAGGGCACTGAGCCTGTCGTCAGATCGGAAGAGCACAGTCTGAACTCCAGTCACAATTCTTGGAATCTCGG
>CAYJTX010000129.1:0-8606 GCA_964372615.1 uncultured Bacteriovoracaceae bacterium
TCGTCTGCTAGTATATCTCCGGCAGTACCGAGCGCTCGTCGCGCTCGGTGCGGCCGGAGCGGTACTCATGACCGCGGTGGCGCTGGTTCCTCCCTACCTCACCGGGATTCTGCTTGACCGGGTCCTCAGGCCCTTCCAGGAGGGGGCGCTGCCGCAGGAGGCTGCGAGCCGCCTCGCAGCGCTCTGCGTGCTGGGTCTCGCGCTCACGTACCTTTTGAAGGAGGCGTGCGCCTGGGTTCGGTTCCGGACGATGTCGGTTCTCGGGGAGCTCGTGGCGCGCGACCTGCGTGACGAGATTTACGAGCACCTCCAGAAGCTCAGCGTGAGCTGGTTCTCGAGCAAGCAGACGGGCAGCATCATCAGCCGCGTGAGCTCGGATACCGATCGCATCTGGGATTTCATCGCGTTCGGAATTGTGGAGGTCTCGGTGGCGATCCTCATGTTGACGGGGCTAGGCGCCGTACTGCTCGCGCTGGACTGGAGACTCGGCCTGGTGATGACCCTGCCGGTGCCGGTGCTGCTCTGGGCGATCTACCGCCACGGGCAGCGCATGCAGCGGATCTTTCTGCGCGCCTGGCGGAAGTGGTCGGGGATCACCGACCTTCTCTCCGACACGATCCCGGGGATTCGGGTCGTGAAGGCGTTTCATCAGGAGAAGCAGGAGACGCGTCGCTTTCAGGGGCGAAACGCGTCGGTGACGGCGGAGTTCAACCGCATTCACCGGACCTGGACGAGTTTCTGGCCGGTGCTGATGCTCTCGATCCACGGCGCCATGATCGGGGTCTGGGCGCTCGCGCTCCCGCGCGTGCTCTCGAGCGACGCAGCCACGTCACTCTCGGCGGGCACTTTCGTCTCGTTCCTGCTTTACATGACGATGTTCGTACAGCCGATCGAGGTGATCGGCCAGATGGCCCGGATGCTGAACCGGGCGACGAGCTCGGCCTACCGGGTGTTCGAGCTGCTCGACACCCGGCCGCAGATCGTGGATGTCGAGGAGGCCGTGCGGCTCGAGCCGGTTCAGGGCCGGGTGACCTTCGAGGACGTGACCTTCGCCTACGACGGCGTTCGGCAGGTGCTCAAGGGAGTCTCGTTCGACGTGCGGCCGGGGGAGATGATCGGGCTGGTCGGGCCGTCGGGGGGCGGGAAGACCACGATCACCCAGCTCATCGCGCGATTTCATGAGGCTCAGTCGGGCGCCGTGCGGATCGACGGGGTGGACGTGAAGCGGCTGGACGTCGGGCACTACCGGCGGCAGGTGGGCATGGTGCTCCAGGATCCGTACCTTTTTCACGGGACGATTCTGGAGAACATCCGCTACGGCAAGCCCGAGGCGACGCTCGAGGAGATCGTGGAGGCCGCGCGGGCCGCGAACGCGCACGAGTTCGTCGGGAAGCTCCCGCACGGCTACGACACGGTCGTGGGCGAGCGGGGCCACACGCTCTCGGGCGGGGAGCGCCAACGCGTCTCGATCGCCCGCGCCATCCTGCACGACCCCCGCATCCTGATCCTCGACGAGGCCACGAGCAGCGTCGACACGGAGACGGAGCGGAGGATCCAGGAGGCGCTCGATCGGCTGGTGGCGGGGCGGACCGTGTTCGCGATCGCGCATCGGCTCTCGACGCTGACCCGGGCCAACCGGCTCATCGTGGTGGAGAACGGGAGGATCGCCGAGCAGGGAACGCACGGCGAGCTCCTGTCGCGGGCGGACGGGATCTACTTCCGTCTGTGCCGGCTGCAGCGCGAGCTGCAAGGGAATTTTGCCGTCTAAAGGGCGGAGAGAGGAGGTGGTTCACATGACTGATATCACTCAAACGATCGGGCGCGCCGCCGACGGCCAGCTCACGGTGCTGGCCGAAGGGCGGCGCGTCCCGGTCCGACTGGCGAGGTGCTTTCCGTGGAGCGCTCCGGGGAGGTACCTTTCGCTTCGTGACGCCAAGGACCTGGAGGTGGGGCTGATCGAGGATCTCGAGCTGCTTCTTCCGAAGCCTCGTGCCGCGATCGAGGAGGCGCTCGCCGAGGCGGGCTTCGTGCTCGAGATCGAGGCGATCGAGGCGCACGACGAGGAGATCGAGCTTCGAACCTGGGTCGTCAGGACCCGACAGGGCCGGAGGCGCTTCCAGACGAAGCTTGACAGCTGGCCGCGGCGCGTGCCGGGCGGAGGCCTGCTCATTCGGGACGTGGCGGGCGACCTCTACTATGTCCGCGATCCGGAGAAGCTGGATTCCAAGAGCCAGCAGATTCTCTGGGCGTTCATCGACTAACGGTCCAGCTCGGCCCAGCGGGCATAGAGCCGATCCACTTCCGCCTGGGCTTTGGCCATCTCAGCGGTCGCTCGCGCCAGAACGTTTGCGTTGCTCGCGTTCGCGGGGTCGGAGCACTCACGCGCCGCCACGGCGAGCCTCTCTTCGGCCGCGTGAAGGGTCGCCTCCATCGAGTCGAGCTCGCGCTGCTCGTTGAATCCGAGCCGCTTCTTGGCGGTAGAGGCCGCCTTCGGCGCGACCGCGGGCGCCTCGGTGCGAGGCCGCGGGGTCTGCCGAGGGCCCGGGCGCGAAAGCGGGGAGGCCTCCCACTGCGCGAGGCTCGCGAAGCTCACGAGCGGACCGGGCTCCGGCGGAAACGCCAGGATCTGGGTCACGACCTGATCGAGGAAGTAGCGGTCGTGGGTGACGAGGATCACCGCCCCGGGGAAGTCCGCCAGGCAATCCTCGAGGACGTTCAGGGTCGCCAGGTCGAGATCGTTGGTCGGCTCGTCGAGCACCAGTAAATTCGCGGGCCTCAGCATGAGCCGGGCGATGAGGAGCCGGCTCTGTTCGCCTCCCGACAGCCGGCCGACGGCCATATCCAGCTGACCGGAGGTGAAGAGAAAACGATCGAGGTAGCCCCGGATGTGCACGGGGGCACCCCGGTACTCGACGTGATCGCCGCTCGGGCAGAGGGTTCTCGCGACCGTGAGCTCGGGGTCGAGCGCCTCGCGACCCTGATCGAAGTAGGCCACCGTCAGATGCTCGGATCGCTCAACGGTGCCTGAGTCGGGTCGGTCCGTCCCGAGCAGAACGCGGATGAGGGTGGACTTTCCGGAGCCATTCACTCCCAGGAGCCCGAGCCGCGTGCCGGGTCCGAGGCGAACGTCAAGTTTCGGGAAGAGCAGGCGAGTGCCGTACGCCTTCGAGATCCCCTTCGCGTCGAGCAGTTTCTTGGGAGCCTTGCCCGAGCCCTGGAAGTCGATCCGCGCCGACCGCTGGAGGTTACGGGCAGTCAGGTCCTCGACCTCGTCCTTCAGCTCGCCCGCGCGATGGATCCGCGCCTGCTGCTTGGTCGTGCGCGCCTTGGCGCCCTGGCGGAGCCACTCGGTCTCGCGGCGAAGCGTGTTCTTGAGGATCACCTCGCGCCGTTCCTGTGCCGTGATCAGCTGTCCGCGAACCTCCAGGAAGCGCGCGTAGTCGCCCTCGACCGCGAGGAGGCCTCCCGCATGGCGAGGGTCGAGCTCCAGAATGCGGTTCGAGATCCGCTGGAGGAAGAGGCGATCGTGCGTGATGGTGAGCGTCGCGAAGGGCGCTCGCGCGAGGAAGGTCTCGAGCCAGACGATGCTCTCGAGGTCGAGGTGGTTGGTCGGCTCGTCCAGCAGCAGGAGATCCGGCTTGCGCATCAGCTCGCGGCCCAGGGCCAGGCGTTTTCGCCAGCCGCCGGAGAGCGTCGCGACAAGCGACTCCGCGCCGAACGTGTCCAGCCGCAGGCGCGAAAGGTACTCGCGGGCGTCGCCGAGGCACTCCCAGGCGTCCGGCTGGGGGGCCCCCTCCAGTAACGTCGCGAGAATCGTCGCGCCCTCCCTGAAATACGGGACCTGCGCGAGGAACCCGACGCGCAGGCCCTTCTGAAGCGAAAGCGTGCCCGAGTCCGGACTTTCCTGCCCGGCGATGATCCGCAGAAGCGTCGACTTGCCGGCTCCATTGGGCCCGATGAGGCCGATCCGCTCCCCCGAGGCAACCGAGAATGTCAGGTCGCGGAAGAGCGGCCGGGCGCCGAAGGACTTCGTGAGCTGATGAGCGTTGGTCAGGACGGCCATGGCTACGGTTTGCGGGTGAACCGACCCGTGCTCAACAGGAACCAGGCCAGCAGCCCCACGCAGGCGGCCGAAACGGCGACATTGCCACGCGCTACGCCATCCGCGCCCGCAGCCGAGGCGGCAACTCCGTAGATCCCGAGGGAAAACGCGAGCCAGGGCAAGGATACCGCGAAGAAAACCGCGCGAATCCGCCCGCGGATGACCAGCCAGGATGCAGGAATGTAGGTGAGCGTGAGGAGAACCGCTCCGCACAGGACCCAGCCGAACCAGCCCACCATGCGGGTCTGCTCCTCCTCGGTCCAGCGGCCATGCGAAAGCACGCCGATTGCCCAGGGGGCCAGAGCCAGTATGAGCGCGCCCTGAACGATGGCAGCTCCTCCGAGCCAGGCCGTTGACCTCACGACAAGCCCGAGCTCCGCCTGTCGGGCGACCCGGTCGTCGGCGGAGGCGCGCCCGAGGCGGACGGAAAAGAGGTTGGAAAGGGCCAGCGGCAGGGCCTGTGAGAAACCGGCGAGCTTCAGAGTCGCGGCGTACAGGCCGAGCTCCCTCGCGGGAAGCTGGAGCGATGCCTGGAAAACACCCAGGAAGAACAGATCCAGCGTCTGGATCCAGTTGGCGATCACCCCCAGGAAGTGATTCCAGATCGAAAACGTACCCAGCGAGTCGGCGAGGGTCGCCAGTACGGGAGGGCCGCGCCTTCCACGGAGGGCCTCGCCATCGGCACCCTCGATTCTCAAGCACACGCGCACTCGCCAGCGAGCGAGGAGAGCCGACGAAAGGACCGAGAAGAGCGCCGCTCCCGCGAGCGCCTCCATCCGACCTGGCAGGGCGACCGCAGCCGCCGCCGTCCCGCCGAGGAGCGAGACCTTCTGCCAGAGGCTGATCGCGTTGAGCTCCTTGAGGCGAAGGCCCAGCCGGAGATACTCGCGATCGGCCCCGGCGATCTGCGGCCCGAGCGCGAGGCTGAAGGCCCAGACGAGCGCGAATAAACGCTCCGAGTAGGAGCCGTCGGGGAGCCCGAACGCGAGCGCTGCTGCCAGCGGCAAAGCCAGCTGCCCCTTTCCCCAGCCGAAGAGGCGGAGCGCGCGGAGCCGGGCCGCGAGAGGGCCAGGTCCCTCGCGCTGCCAGCGCGCGAAGTCACGGTAGAGAACCTGCTCGGGCGAGAGGAAGAAGAGGAGCGCCGGGGCGACGAAGGCCTGGGCGAGCGCGAGGCGCGAGAAGGTCTCGGCCGGCAGGGCCCAGAGCAGCACCAGCGTGGTGACCGCGTCCGCCGCGCGGGTGACTCCGTGCTCGAGCGTGTTCCAGAAACCATGACGGAGCCAGGCCATTGGGATGGCCCCCAGACTAGCACACTGCCGGAAGCGGGCTAGGCCGCGACTCCTTTGAGATGAGCCGGAGTGGGCCGATACGCCGAGACTTCGCATGGACGGCTCAGGCGAGCAGCCGCTTCGCCCTGAGCGCCAGACGCAGGGGCACCGAGGACCAGGGGTCCGTTTGCCGGATGAGGGCACGGGCCAGCCACGAGCCGGCCGCCGTGCGGGCGGCGGGAGAGATGAACCGCGCGCCCAGGAGCTTCAGGCGATCGACCGAGCCGAAATTTCCTCGGAGCCGGCGTCCTTCCGGGGACTGGAGCCAGTGCAGGTTCTCGAGCAGCATGTCCGCCTCCCCCCGCAGGGCGAGCCGGTTCAGGCCCGCCTGAAAACGATCGAGCCTACGCAGGGCCTCGAACGCCCGGCGGGTCTCGGCTGAAACGGGAAACTCGGCCAGATACTCGTCGGCCATCGAAAAGTACTCGGACTCGTCGACGCGCTCCTTGTCGTAGCGATTGCTGCCCTGATCCTTCGAGATCCGGTACCGCAGCAAGGGTTCGTCGAGGTATCCGAGGCCACCGCCGCGAAGGAGGCAGCGGAACCACAATTCCACGTCACCGCAGTAGTAGAGCTCGGCGCGCATCGGCCCCAGCCGTTGAAATACGCTGGACCGAAAGAGCGCCGAAGGCGCGAGCAGAAACCCGCTTCCGCGCGCGAGCGTGTGCTCGTACACCTGCCTGGGGTCGAGAACCGGGTGACGAATGGCCGGGGGTCGTGGCAAGAGCCAGAGCGGCCGCCCCGCCGAATCAATCGCCCGGCCACCCGTGAGGACGGCCTCGAGCTTCGGTTCGGCCTCCAGGAGCCTCACCTGCTTCTCGACCATCGTCGGTTCGTATAGGTCGTCTCCGTGCAGGATCGCCGCGTAGGGCGCCGTGATCTCGCCGATGCAGACGTTGCAGTGACCGTAGCAATCGCCCGTGCCGGTCTTTCGCGCTCTCACCTCGAGGCCCCTGGCCTCGAAGCGGCGGGCGCGCGCCAGGCTGTCATCGGTGGAGGCGTTATCCGAAAGGATGACGCGCTTGTCAGGGTATGTCTGGGAGAGCGCTGACTCGAGCGTCCGCTCCAGCAGCTCGCCTCCATTGTAGTTGATGACGAAGAGCTCGACCCTCACCTCAGCGAAGATAGTCAAAGCGAGCAGCGCGGGGAAGGGCGAATCTCCGGGAGGCCCGCGGGGACCGTGTCCCAGGTGACCCGTCCCCCGTTCCGCTGAACCAGAAATTCCCAGCTCTTTGCGGTATCCTGGGGGAACGGGGGTCTTGCAGGTCATGAGTCCGCAGGGCATCGGGACACTGCTTCTCGCAGGGGCGGGGATCTGCACCGCGATTCTGCCGTCAGGCTCGTCCGCCCGAGGGAGGCAGGGGCCCGACCACCCGAGCGAGTGGGCGACGCTCTTCTATACGAAGCTGACAGAGGTCGACCTGGACGCGGACGGCACGCCCGACGTGCTGCGCTCGTACGACGAAAGCGGTCGCATCCGAGAGACGGTCTTCAATGGAAAAGTTCGGGGCCGCCCCGTGCGCTGGCGAACGACCTGGAGCCGAGACCGGTCGCTGAGGGTCCTGGACCAGTATGAGGGATCGCGCCACGTGAGGCGCCAGGAGGTCGAGCTCTCTCCGAGGGACGGGACGAGCCGGGTGCGGGTGAAAAATTTCAGTGCCCCGCGGCCGGAGGGCGGATTCGCCACCCTGACCGTCGACGAGGTCGCCTCCGCGCTTCCGACCCGCGCGCATTACTCACTTCAGCCCGATGGGGGCTGGAAGCTGGTGAAAACCGAGGCCTTGCCGCGCGAGATGCACGAGGTGAGCTCGTCGTTCATCGACTCGTATCCCGCTTGTACCGGTAGCGACGACAGAGGCCGCGGCTGGTGCTACGCCCAGGCGTACGCCAGCTCTTTTGGCGTGCCGGACCTGAATCTCTACTACGGAACGGAATGCCGCGAGACGGTCGACCACTTCGGGGTCTATGAGGCGCATACGCTCTACCTCGCGAGCGGATACACCGTGGATCTCAACAGCTGTTCGACTCCCGCGGCCGTGGACGCGATCCGCAGGGCTACGACGGAAGTCGCGCCCGCGATGCTGCAGTGCCTGTACGCACTCAATCCCGACATGGGCTCGCGTGCTTATTCGGCCATTTTGGGCCAGATACCGATTCACTGCGGCTCTCCGGACCGTCGGGACTCGTACTGCAGGGTCAACCAGGCGAGGGGAGGTTGCTCGGGCGCCGGCGGGAGCGCGGCCGCCACCAGCTCGGACGGGCACATTGTATTCACGTTGGCCGACCCGGTCAGTCCTGACCCGGCGGCCGGGCTGTATACGCTGACTTCCACCCTCTTGCACGAGACCTTGCATGCCTCCTCCGCCGAGCACGGCGGCTGGTGCGATGCCCACCACAACAGCCACGGAGTCTGGGGTTCCCCGGACGACGCGATCTACGGTTGCGTGCTGGCCTGCGCCGGGAACTCCCTGAGCGCCTACCTTTCGCGTGAGCAGTGCCAGGCGTGCCTCGAGGGAGGCTCGATTCCCGAAACTCAGTGCGACCGGCTTCCGAGCCTGGCCTACCGTCGTCTGCAGTACGCCTCCGAGCAGGCTCCGCTCTGCGCGGCGGCGATCCGAGCCGGGCGCTCGAGCAGCACCGAGATCTCCTGCGTCGGCCTCAATCAACTCAGCCTCGACTGCGAGGGCCGGGTGATTGAGGAGCAGGGGGAGCTCCTCCCGCGAGGTCAGGAGGCCAAGCTTTCGTGTCTCGACCGGGTGGCTGCCGCTGCTTCCACTCAGCTCAGCGCGCTCGGGACCGAGGCCGCCACCGATGGGGCGCGCGCGCGGTCCCTCCGGGTGAATCCAAGGACGGGCGTCTTTGAGCTATCGCGCCCCTGATAGCCGAGCGGGGTGTGTCGGTCAAATTCCGCGGGCGTTCCTCAAATTTCTTTTCTCAAGTCTTGGTGAAACTCCGCCGATCAGGACTTGGGGACTCTCGGCCCTTCGGTCGGTAGCCCCGAGCGTAAGCAGGCTTTGCCTGCGGGCTTCCCAAGGAGACACCCATGACGTTCGAGACTCTTGAAGCGCTGGGACACGGGGCACTTCTGGACCTGCCGACCTGGATCGGTGTCGCCGCGGGAGTCGGCGCTGTCGCGGTGGCGGGTTTCCTGGGAGCTCACCTCTGGGTCTGGACTG
>CAYJTX010000130.1:0-8552 GCA_964372615.1 uncultured Bacteriovoracaceae bacterium
GCGAGTTCGGGCCTTCGAAGGCGACCGGGTCGAGCTCCGGGCTCTCGAAGAGCGCAATCCACTTCGCGTCGCGCGCGACCCAAACCGTCTCAGGCTCGTCCAGGCGCGAGGGAAGGCTGCGCAAGAGCCTGTGAAGGGTCTCGGAAGAGGAAACTCTTTTCCAGCCGTGGCTAGCCAGTGTCCTTTCCCATGTTGCGCGGGGAGGGGCATGGGAGCGTAGCCAGTCGTCGAGGGCCTCCCGTCGCGAGACCTCGCTGGCAATCCCTCCCAGCAGCGCGCTTCCGAGCAGCCAGATCGCGCCCCGAACTAGGGGCGAAGCGAAGCGTGCTCTCGGAGTGTTCGACGGTAGACGCGGCTTTCGGAGCGAAGCCAAGAGCTTGCGAATGCGATCCAGAGAGCGAGAAAGAGTATCCATAGGGTTGCCTCAATCAGTACCTGGCCTCCGCGGCCTCCAGTTTGCGGTCCACCGCGCGCTTTCATAGCTTGACTGGCGCACGAATGCGCGTGTGGAGCGCGGTGGTGCGCGAAGGGCGATCCGAAACTCCGCCGAGCCCGGCGGTATAGGATGCGCCCAGAAAGCCGGAAGGGGACCGAGGGGATCGGGTGGGCCGCGCTTCCAAGGCGATTCGGGTACCACTCCGGATAAGAGGACTGGCCGCGCGCCCGGGCAGCTCCCTGGGAGAAGCCATCGGGCCCGCTTCACCTGCCATGAGCCGAGAGCGAAATCCTGCTGACTTGACGCAACCGCGAGGGCCGTCTGCAAAGAAGTCCGCGTCGTGGGCTCCAGGGCGACCAGAAGCGATGCTCGGAGCATACGAATTCGGCTGTTCGAGGCCTCGATCGCGCCGAGCAGATCGCGAAAGTCCCGCGCGGCCCGTGCTGCGCACCGATCGATCGCGAGCTGGGTCGCGACTTTTTCGTTCCAGCCATGAAATGCGTTCCAAAGGCCGATCATCCCGACCAGGAGGGTGGTGGCCCAGAGGCCTATCGGCAATGCCAACATCTTCGATCTCCCAGAGCTCCACGCTTTCCACGCGGTCGCCGCAGCGGGCCCGCGCTCGCACACCCGAAGGAGACCCTCGAACCTCCACGGGCACAGCTGCATTCGCAACCGACTGGCCATGAAGGATGGCGTGCGCGGTTTCGAAGGCCGCGTGCGCGCATTGGAATCTTCGCCAGTGCGCCCAGGCGATCGACGAGGCGCCCACGGCCAGGGCGACGACCCAAGGAAGGAGGAGCGTGACCTCGATCAGCGTCTGGCCGGACTCCCATCGGCGGTCAGTCGAGCAGGCTGACTTCCTCATTCACTTTCTTCCGAATCTGCTGGAGCTTGTCCTTCACCGTTCCGCCCAGTGACTTGACCGCGGCGATGGAGACGACAGCGACCAGCAGCAGTAAGATGACGTACTCCGTGAGGCCCTGGCCGGACTCGTTTTTCATGATATTTCTGAAAGTGTGTTTCACTGTGTGTCCCCCCTTTGACTGGGAGACCGCTCATGGAAGGATCGTGCCGGGGAGCGGCGCCTGGAGACGGGCTCAGCCGCCGGAATTCGTTCCTTGAGCTGGACTTCGGACCTGTGAGCGTCAAAATTCCGATGAGGGCCATGTTTGACCCTGTCCTCTCGCGCCGATAGGATAGTGGAAAGGGTGGGCCGCCCGAAGGCATGGAGCGAAAACAACGCCTCTATATCTACGATCGGAAGGAAATCGCGGTCTTGAGCACCGTGTGTGTGCTGATCACTGCCTTCGCGTTTACCGCAGGAGTTCACTACGGCAAGAAGATCGCGCCGCCCGGCTCTCCGCCTCCGGGAGAGTCCGGCAACGCGCTGTCGACTCAAGGCGACAAGGTTCCGAGTCGAAGGGAAATCTCAGAGGCCGCGCCGGGCGTTTCCGAGGCTATCGATGACACCCTTCAAAAGTCACTTCACGAGGAGGTAGCGCGTACGGGTGTCCAGCTCGAGCGCGCAAGGCAGGTCGAGCTTCCGAGCGAGACCCGCGCCGAGCGCAAGGGCGTTGCTCAAGAGGGCCTCCAGGAAAAGGAGGAGTCGCTGGCAGGACCTCTGGCCCTCTCCGCGGAAAAACGACCCCCGCCCGCCGGCAAGTTCACGCTGCAGGTCGGCTCCTTTCCGACCGTCGAGGAGGCTCGCGACCTGATTGACTCCCTCGAAGCTCTGGGAATAAAACCCTTTCTGCGCTCCGTGGATCTCGACAAGAAGAGCAAGGCGTTCCGGGTGTTTCTCGGTGGCTATGCTTCCCGTGAGGATGCCGAGGATGCCGGAGCGCGCTACCGTGCCAAGAACATCATCGACACTTTCGTGGTAGCGAACCGAGTCGACTGACAGGCGGACCCCAACATGGCGAAGCAACCGATTCAGAGGGTCGAAAAGCCCTGGGGCTATGAGCTCATCTGGGCACGTACGAAAGACTACGTCGGGAAGGTGCTTCACATCACGAAGGGCCACCGCCTTTCCCTCCAGTACCACCGGGTGAAGGAAGAGACGCTCTTCGTCGCTCGCGGAAGGATGACGCTCGTCTACGAGAACGACCAGGGCTCCCTGGAGGAGGTGACCCTCTCGGAAGGAGAGGCGCACCACATCGCGGTGGGACGAAAGCACCGCATGATCGCGATCGAGGACACGGACGTGTTCGAGGTTTCGACGCCCCACCTGGACGATGTCGTGCGCCTCGAGGACGGGTATGGGAGAGCGGGAACCTCCGCGCCATGAATCCTCTCTATCTGGTCGTGATGGCCGGAGGCAGCGGCACCCGCTTCTGGCCGAAGAGCACCTCGAAGAGGCCGAAGCAGCTCCTGTCGTTCGGCAGGAGCGACCACCCGAAAGGGGGGCCGTCGCTGCTTTCCGATACTCTCTCGCGTTTCGACGGCCTGGTGAGACCTGGGCAGAGGCTGATCGTGACGACGCAGGGGTTGAAGGATGCCGTCGCGATGGACGCTCCCGGAGTGATCGTGCTTGCTGAGCCTCAGGGCAGGAACACGGCTCCGTGCGTTTACTGGGCCGCACGAGCCGTTCACCAGATGAATCCCAGGGGCCTGATGCTCGTGATGCCTTCGGATCACGTTCTTTCCCGACCCGACGAGTTCCACGCATCCGTCGAAACGGCCATCCGGCGGGCCGAGGAGCACGACGAGCTCGTCACGCTCGGCCTTTGGCCGGACCGCCCGGAAACGGGTTACGGCTATCTTCGGACTGGCGCGAGCCTGGGCGGAGGTTGTCTCAAGGTCGACGCCTTTGTCGAGAAGCCCAACTTGGAAAGGGCGCGCGAGTTCGTCGCTGCGGGCAACTACCTCTGGAACGGGGGAATGTTCGTCTGGCGCACGGAAGTCATCCTGAAGGCTTTCGACCGGTACATGCCTGAAATGGGCCAGGCCTGGGATGCCTCCGGCGGCCGCGTCGAGGACGCGTACCCTCGCATGACCGCGACCTCCATCGACTACGGCGTGATGGAAAAAGCTCCGAACGTGGTGACCTTTCCGCTGACCTGCGGCTGGGACGACCTGGGAACCTGGACGGCCTTGGAGGGCGTGGCGGACCGCTTGGGAGCTCGCCACCCGGCGGGAGTCGTGACGGGAGGCGAGGTGATCGCGATCGATTCAACCGGCAACATAGTGGACGCGCCCGGGCGGCTCCTCGCGCTGCTGGGCGTGCACGACCTCATCGTGGTCGAAAGCGGAGATGCCATTCTCGTCGCGCGCAAGGACCGCGCGCAGGACATTCGCCTGGTAGTCGACGCCGTGAAGAAGGCTCGGCCCGAGCTCGCCTGAGGGGACACCGTGAAGCACGCGACACTGAAGCGCCGGATCGACGCCGCGATGGGGCGGGTGGACTGCGACCTCGCGATCCGGGGGGTGCGCTACCTGGACGTCTTCGGCTGTGAGTGGCTGGAGGGAGACGTCTCCGTCCTGGACGGCGTGATCGTCGGTCTGGAGCCGGGCCTTCGCGCTCGCCGCGAGATCGACGGTCGCGGGAAGTACCTGGTTCCCGGATTCATCGACGCGCACGTGCACGTCGAAAGTTCCCTGCTCGTGCCGTCCAACTTCCAGCGTGCGGTGCTTCCGCGTGGCACGACTACGGCGATCTGCGATCCGCACGAGATTGCGAATGTCATCGGCGTCGGCGGTATCCGCTACTTTCTCGAGAGCGCCGAAGCGCTCGCGATGGACATGAGGATCATGTTGAGCAGCTGCGTGCCCGCCACGAGCTTCGAGACGAACGGGGGAGGGGTGATCCTCGCGCGCGACCTGGCGCCGCTCGCCGCGCATCCGAAGGTGCTCGGCCTGGCCGAGATGATGAACGTGCCCGGCGTTCTCGGCGCGGACCCCGAGGTTCTCGACAAGCTCGAGGCGTTTGACGGCAGGCCGATCGACGGCCACTGCCCACGCGTGCGAGGCCGGGCCTTGTCCGCCTACGCCTCGGCGGGTATTACGAGCTGTCACGAGTCGTGCGAGTACCCGGAGGCCCGAGAGAAGCTCGGCAAGGGAATTGCCGTGTGGATCCGCGAAGGGAGCGTCGCGAAGGACCTGAACGCGCTTGCACCGCTGCTGACGCCCGCGACCTCCGCCTGCGTCGGTTTCTGCACGGACGACCGAAATCCTCTCGACATCGCGGTCGAGGGGCACATCGACCACCTCGTGCGGGGGGCGATTCGCCTGGGGGCTCCGCTCGAGGCGGCTTACCGTGCGGCGTCCTGGAGCGTGGCCAGGCACTACGGACTTCGGTGGGTGGGTGCGGTCGCTCCCGGGTACGTGGCGGATCTGGTGCTTCTCGACGACGCCCGAACCTGCGCGCTCAGGGAGGTTTTCAAGAAAGGCCTTCCGGTGAGCGAGCTCGAGCTTGCCTCTTCGAAGTACGAGAAAATAGCGGCAGACGTGCATCAGACGGTGCGCGCGTCGCGACCTGCGCCGGAGGATCTCGAGGGGCCGAAGGGAAACGTGCACGTCATCGGCGTGAAGCAGGGGAGAATCCTGACCGAGAGGCACGTGATGGCGAGCGACGCCCGGGGCGTCGCGCGACTCTCGGTGCTGGAGCGTTATGGCCACGGCTCGAAGCCCGCGAACGCCTACGCGATCGGCTTCGGACAGAAGTTTTGCGGGGCGATCGCCTCGAGCGTCGGTCACGACAGTCACAACCTGATCGCCGTGGGCGATCGTACGGACGACATGGCGGCGGCCTTCGGGGCGCTGATTGAGTCGGGCGGGGGCTTCTGCGTGGTTCGGGATGGTGCGGTTCTGGCGCATCTGGCGCTTCCGATCGGGGGCCTCATGTCGAAGTCGGAGCCGGCCGTGATCGAGAGCGCGTTGCGGAGGCTTCATGAGGCGAGCGGTTCGATCGGCTGCGAGCTCTCGGAGCCGTTCCTCCAGCTCGCGTTCCTCAGCCTTCCCGTGATTCCCTCGCTCAAGCTGACGGACAAGGGTTTAATGGATGTCGACGCGTTTCGGCTGATTGACGTTAGGGCGAGCTGAAGCGAGGATCACGCCCATGGCTCAGCCGAAAACCAACTGGAAAACAGAGGCGTTCGCCGGCGTGACGACCTTCTTCACGATGGCGTATATCGTGGTCGTCAATCCGGCGATTCTTTCGACCGCGGGAACGGGGATGCCGTTCGGCGGCGTGATGACCGCGACCGTTCTCCTGGCTTTCACGATGACGCTCATGATGGGCCTCTACGCGAAGCTCCCCTTCGGCGTAGCGCCGGGGATGGGGATCAACGCGTTTTTCACCTTCACGATCATTCTCGGGCAGAAGGTGCCCTGGCCGGTCGCTCTCGGGATGGTGTTCTGGGCGGGCGTTCTCTTCCTGGTGGTGTCGACCACCCCCGTGCGGGAACAGATCGCGCGGGCGATCCCACCCGGCCTTCGGACGGCGGCAGGAGCCGGAATCGGCGTGTTCCTCACGTTCATCGGCCTCAAGAACGCCGGCATCGTCGCGTCCGATCCGGTGACCTTCGTGAAGCTGGGGCAGCTCGATGCGCGAGCAGCGCTGTTCTTCGTCGGAATTCTGGTGACGGTTTTCTTCATGCGAAGGAAGAACCCGATCGCGTTCCTGGTCGGCATGGCGGTGGTCACGGGTCTGTCGGTCGCGCTCCGGCTGGTTCCACTCCCTGAGTCCTGGGTTTCGATGCCGGACTTCACGTCGGTCTTCTTGAAGCTCGACCCGATGGGGGCGCTGAGCCTTGCGTTGCTTCCGGCCATCGTCTCGATCCTTTTCACCGACCTCTTTGACTCCATCTCGACGTTTGTCGGAGTTTCACAGGCCGCGGGTCTGACCGATGAGAAAGGCGACCCCCGGAATCTTCGCGAGGGCCTGATCGTCGACGCCTTTGCCACGTTCGGGGCCGGGCTAGCCGGAACTTCCTCCGGAACGGCCTACATCGAGAGTGCCTCTGGAATCGAAATGGGAGGACGCACCGGGCTAACGGCCGTAGTCACGGCGCTCTGCTTCCTGCCGTGCCTCTTCTTCTCTCCCGTAGCGCAGGTGGTGCCGCCGCACGCCACGGCTCCCGTGCTCGTTCTCGTGGGGGCGCTTATGTTTCGGAGCGTTTCGAAGCTCGACCTGAGCCGGATCGAGGACGCGGTTCCCTGTTTCTTGACCCTGGTCCTGATCCCCCTGACATTCTCGATCACGCAGGGTATTCTCTGGGGGTTCGTTTCCCACGTGGGGCTATACGTGCTCGCGGGGCGCCGCCGGGAGATCTCCCTGGCGCTCTGGGCGGTCGCGGCGGTCTCCGCTGGGTTAATCGCCTTGGAGCACGTCAAATGGTCCTGAAGCCCGAGCTTGTGCAGCAGATGAAGAAGGTCAGTATCCTCCAAGAGGTGCCGGACGGCGACCTCCAGGAGTTCTCGTCATTCATGACGGCGAGGACTTTCAAGGAAGGGGAGGTCATCTGTCGCGAGAACGAAGTCGGTCGCGAGCTTTTTTTCATCGCCTCAGGTTTCGTCAACATCACGAAAACGCGCAAGGGGAGGGAAGTCTTCATCACGACCCTGGGCGAGGGGAGCTACTTCGGCTAGGCTTCGCTCTTTCAGGACACTCATCGCATCGCGACGGTACGGGCATTCGCGGACGTCACAGTCCTGGAGATCTCACGGGATTCTTTTTTCAAATTCATCTGCTCCAGGCCCGGAACGGGCAACATCATCCTCCTGCAGATGCTGCACGAGGTCTTCGATCGACTGAATCACGTACTTACGGATCTCCATGATCAGGAGGAGAACGGCCTCACCCAGGAGGAGATCGACAGCCTGGTGAAGAAATTCCTGAGCTCGGGGCAGGCCAACGCCTCTCAGTGAGGACGGATGACCCGGTCGGCGCTTGACCGGACCGAGACGCTCGTCAAGGCCCGAGGCGCTTCCCCGGACGTCGAGTCGCTGATTCTGGAGGCGCGTCGCTGCCGGATTCGTTGGAATGGTCACTGAGTCCCGTGCGCCCCTCGCCGGCGCGCCCGACGGTCGTCGATGTTACCAACGGAAGCAACAGCGCGAGCGACATCCACCTCAAGGAGGGCCAGAAACTGCAGCAGCTCCTGGCCGCGTTCGCATCCGATCTCTACAGGCCGATGACCGTGTCATCCATCCATGAGGCGACCCACATCGGGCTCTATTACGACGTTCGGAGCGGACCCAGTCGCGTCCACCAGATCCTCAAGCGTCTGCGTGCCTGGCTCGCACGAGCCGAGGTTCCACTCGGGTTGAAGGAAGACGACGGATTCTACTGATCCCGGGTCTCCCCTCGCCCTCGAGCGCCGAGCCGAACCTGCGTATTCGCCGCGTAATCGAGGATCTCTCTGCCCGATTCCCTGACGTTTGGTCAGCAAATCCCTGGGAAAGTACCCTCAGCTGGCTGGATTGTCTGACGAACTGTCAGCGAATCGGTTGCCAGGAATTGTCCGTCGAGCCGGGGTGAGGGCGGCCGTAGGGTGGCTGAAGGGGGACGGAGGCATCTATGTCCCTCATCGCGGCAGCATGCATTGGAGCGACGCTCGCCTGGGCGCTCGTCGCATGCGGGGTGTCCGAGTCGCGGGTCAAGCCGCGCTGAGCGGCCGAGCGGATGGCGCGCGTCGCGTTCAACTACTCGGGCGACACGAGGCGCAGCGGCGACTTCGACATCTACCAGGTGAACCCCAGGGGATGGATCGAGGGC
Source organism: uncultured Bacteriovoracaceae bacterium (assembly GCA_964372615.1). Classification (GTDB taxonomy): domain Bacteria; phylum Bdellovibrionota; class UBA1018; order UBA1018; family UBA1018; genus CAYJTX01. The sequence continues at coordinate 8,157 of CAYJTX010000130.1, forward strand.
CGTGAGCTGCTCGTGATCGCGCGGCCCGCGGAGCGCGCGATTTTCGAGGCTTACTTGGGGCTCGCGAATCCCACCCGAGAGAAGGTCGATCGTCTCTACGAGGAGTACCGACGTCGTTCGGCGAAAGGCCGCCTGCTCGCAGGTTGCCGGCCGAAGGCTCGGCTAAGGAATCTGGGACGCGCTCTTCGTCGCCGGATCGTCGCGCTGCGCGAGCAGGTACCGTCGGCGGTGGCGGGTGCCCTGCTCACCGGGCCCTTCGCGGCAGCCGTCGCGAGCGGCGCGCTTGTTGTCCAGGAGGGAATTCGGCTGCTTCGGTGGGATGGCATGAGCGAGCTCGTCGGTGACTCCTTCGACTCGAGAGTGGCTCGGGCGCGACATCACTAGGCCGGCCGATCA
>CAYJTX010000131.1:0-8545 GCA_964372615.1 uncultured Bacteriovoracaceae bacterium
CTGGAAGGAAAGATCGCTCGCGTGCGGGCGGAGCGAGACATTCGACTGAGAAACATTCGCGATCGGTTCCGCGCGCAGTTCAAGGTGCAGCCGGTGGGTGCCCGACTCTTGATTCTTCCCACCTATCGTTTGCGGGTTCAGCCCAGCGCGTCATCGGAGGCACACGCTCTCGTCGAATATTGTCCTGTCCTTCGCGAGTTCCTGCCCGTCTCTTGCCCCGCATGCTGTCACCCGGCCCGGGATCTGATCCTCAAAGGCAAGCAATACCTCTGCCCTCGTTGCGCCTGATTACCATACAAATTGGCCGGATAAGGCAGAAACGGCAGCACTTCTGGTTCTCAAAAAAAAGCGGACTTGATCTGGGGCACCGGGGAGAACGAGTAGAACTCGCCGACCGCAAGCAATGCCTGGAGCTGGTGCGGGAGGCGGTGGACGCCGGGGCTCGGCGTGCCCTGAGCTCTACCGGCCCAGGTACGCGGTGCCCAGCTTCCCCGCGGGGCAGGCGACCCGTTTGTCGCCTCTTGAGCGACACTTCTCGAGAGGCAGGGTTTCCAGCCTGGACTCCTTCCCCACTTCGCGAGGCGATACGCCCGACCGAGCAGATCCATCGCCTCCTCGAATTCGTGGGACGAGGAGCTGAGCTCGAAGCCGTTGAGCAGCACCTTCGCTCCGTGGGGCCCACCGAGGTTCGGAGTGGCCCTGCGCTTGGGCGCGCCCTCCACCGGGCGCGTCAGCCGGGCGTAAACATTTTTCCAGAAAGCGTGCTGGGACTGGAGCTGAGCCGAGAGCGCGGTCTTGAAGACTCCGATGCGAACCGGCTTTGCCGGCGGCTCCGGGAGAAATCGAAGATCGAGGAAGTTCGCGTTCAAGGTGAGTCGCGCACCATCGGAATCCAGAACGAGGGCGGTCTGCTCGATGCCCGTCGGCTGGCTCCGTTCGGCGACGAGGATGACCCGATTCGGCGGCGTGCCCAGCTCGCCTCTCGTCGGCAGAAGGAAAAGCAGCAGCGCCAAGGTCACTGCAGCCAATTCATGCTCCCTCCCGCGCAGGCGGGCGGAACCGTCTGCGTGGGGCAGCCCGTTCCGAAGCTCTCGCGTTTCGTGAAGCGGGAACGCGAAGCGCACTCGTCGTAGCTGCGATTCGCGGAGATGCACCCCGGATTCACGATCGCATTGAAGTGAGCCGGGTGAAGCAGGCTCCCTCCGGAGGTCCGCCGGCGCGCGAAGGCCGCGTCCGGGTCGCTCATGATCGAGTCAGCGGGACCCAGGGCTCTGCAATCCATGGACGGCACGGTCGCCCCTTTCTCCGTGCTTGAGATGATATCCCCGGTGTCGGGGTTCGTCTCATATCCGATCGTGCGTGATGGTCGGGCAGTCGATGTCGCCCTCCCAGTTCCCCGAGTCCGAGCGATAGTCGTGGCCCTGGATCTGGATGGGATGCTCGGGCGGAGGCGGAGTCCCGGAGTCCGTGAGGGCGATCTCGAGCCGCCGGCCGTCGGGGTCATTGAAAAGCGGATTGGCCTTGTCCTTCAGGCAGCGTCTCGCAGCCTTCAGGTATGCCTTCTTTTTGCCGGCTGGAGTGATCTGGAGGTTGAGCTCCGCGAGGTAGCTGTTTCCGCTCACCCGCGTCAGTCGATATCGGCCCTCGGTTCTGGAACCGACGTCGTCCAGGTTCACGATCGTCGAGTCTCCGTTCGCGGCGAGCCGCGTGCACTGCACGCTGCTCAGGACCTCCGCGGAAAAGCTCCGCAGGACCGTGGCGGCGTCGGGCGAACGCAGGATGCAGCGAGCGAGGTTCGTGTCGGTGACTGAGCCGAGGAAGGCGAACTGCTCCGGAAAGAGCGCCCGCAGCCTCGCGACCGCCATCGACGTACCGCCGCGGAAGCGGAAGCAGACCGGATCTCGGGTGACCGCGCTCGGGCACCGCCCCGGAGGAGGCTGTAACCTCGCCAGATCGTCGAGAAAGGTCCGAAGGAGGTGAGGCTTACAGGCGGCCGGCATGCTGCTGACGACTCCTGGAAGGCGTTCGACCAGGTAGCTTTCCGTGAGCGCGTACTGACCGTAGCCCTCCGGAGAGCTGTCGGCGTAATCGCAGGAGGTGTTGCTGAACCGGGCGTCGAGCGCGTCGTAAGCGGCGGTTCCCGCCGTAGGCCGGACGTCGTCCATCGGGACGAGGGGAGGGACGGCGTTCCGGCTGAGCGCGGCGGCACCGACCTCGGACTGAAAGTCGAGAAGCGGATTCGTGGCGGCTTTCATCTCCTCGATGCAATCCTGTACCGTGTTTCCGGGGATAGTCCGGCAGTGCGTGGCGATCCCGCGCATGAGCTCCCTGCGAAACCTGTCGATACACGAGAAGTAATCCACGCCAGAGGTACGTGCAGAGTCGGCAAACGTTCGGAAGGAGCTCCAGTCGATTGTCGCTGGCACCGCCGCGGTGTAGGTATCGTCGACGTGAACCTCCGCGCTGCGTGCGGGTTCATAGCTCAGCCGAAAGCTGCGGCTTCTCGCGAGGCCCGTTCCAAGGCCCTGCTGGGACTGCGGACACTCCCACTGGACGTCGAGGTCGACGGCTTCCGCCCCAGTCAACGAAAGAAGGACCAAGCCGATGAAAAGATACCCCTTCAAGTCCGGATGCCCCGTATCCTTAAAAGTACTCCGTCAGCAGGGGGTGCGTCGACCTGTGGCACTGAAAACACGGCGTGGACTCTCGAAATAATTCATGGAAGAGATCCAGAATGAAAATCGACAAGGACAGCGCCCAGGTGAGGGTTCCCCCGCCCTTTCTCCTGCTCGCCTGCCTCGGGATCGGTGGGGTCCTCCAGTGGCGGCTTCCGCTTCCCCTGGGCTCCGGGCTCGTGCTGCGATCGGTTCTGGGTTGTGTCCTCATCGCCGCGGGCCTCGCGACCGTTCTCTCCTGCGCGAGGATGTTCAAGAAGGACGAGACGGAGCTCGCGCCCTGGAAGCCGACCTCCCGCCTCGTGATTCGCGGGCTCTACCTTTACTCCAGAAACCCGATCTACCTGGGGTTCGTCGTCTTCGGCCTCGGGGTCTCGGTGGCTGCCGACAGCCTCTGGATCGTGGGAATGCTGCTCCCGCTGGTTGTGCTCCTCCGATATGCCGTCATCGCGCGGGAGGAGCGGTATCTGGAGCAGAAGTTCGGGCAGGAGTACCGCGCCTATCGGCAGCGAGTCCGCCGCTGGATCTAGGAATTTCGGGGGTGCCCGGCCCGGCTTTTAACTTAGTAATTGTGATTCGATCGGGGCGCTCACCCGTCCGGTGAATTCCCTGCGCCTCCCGATGTCTACGTGCCGCAGCGGCGAAGGGCGCCGGGCTGGAGTTTTTCAGGGCGCGGTGACATTCTCCCGGTCATGTGCGCCCCCGAGCTGCAGCCCCTCGCAGTCGGCTTCGTGATCTTCCTTTCGAGCCTGATCTCGCTTCGGTTCGGGCTATCGGTCGCCATCGTCGAGATCGTGCTCGGCGCGCTCGCCGGGCACCTCGGCGTCGAGGCCGCAGACTGGATGCTCTATCTCGCCGAGTTCGGTGGCATCGTCCTGACCTTCCTGGCGGGCACGGAGATCGACCCCCGCCTGATGAAAACGAGGCTCAAGGAGTGCCTGCTCATCGGCGGCTCCTCGTTCCTGGCGCCGTTCGTGGCCGTAGCGGCCCTTGCGCATTACTGGGTCGGCTGGAGTCCGGCCGCCTCGCTCATCGCAGGAACGACCTTTTCGGCCGCGTCGATCGCGCTCGTGTACTCGGTGCTGGTGGAGATGGGCCTCTCGGCGACGGCGCTCGGCCGCTTTCTCATGGCATCGACGTTCGTGGCCAACATGGCTGCCGTGCTCGCGCTGAGCGCGATCTTCACGAAGCCCACCGCGTACACGCTTCTGTTCCTCGCCCTGTCGGTCGTGGTGATCGCTCTGGCGACGGGGTTTTCCCGCGCGGTCCTCGAGAGCCCGCGATTGAAGGACAAGGTCATCGAGCCCGAGATCAAGTACGTCTTCCTGCTCCTGCTCGCCTTCATGAGCTTCGCGAAGCTCGGGGCGGGCCACGCGATTCTGCCGGCGTTCGTGCTGGGCCTCGTGATGTCCCGACACTTCACCGAGACCGCGGTCACGCGGCGGCTGCGCGACCGCCTGCGAACCGTGTCCTACGCCTGGATCACCCCCCTTTTCTTCATTGTCGGGGGCCTCAAGGTCTCGTTCCCCCTGATTGCCTCCGCCTTCGGACTTTTTCTCGCGTTTCTCGCGGTCAAGCTCGTCACGAAGATCCTGAGCGTGTACTTCCTCGCCCGGCGCTTCCTTCCGGGCGGCCCTGTCTTCGCGACGCTCCTCATGAGCACGGGGCTCACCTTCGGCATCATCTCGAGCCTCTACGGGCTGGAGGCTGGAATCATCGATCGCTCGCAGTACTCCCTGCTCGTGGGCGTATTGATCGCAAGTTCCGTTCTTCCAACGTTCGTGGCGCAGCGGTGGTTTGCACCGGTCAACGAGGAAGATCTCCTGGAGATGGGAACATGATCCTTCGGCTGGCCACCCCCGCCGATGCGGCGGAGTGTCTCAAGATCTACGCGCCGTTCATCCGGGAGACGGCCGTGACCTTCGAGACTGCGGTGCCTTCTGCCCGCGAGTTCGCCACGCGGATCGAGAAGGTGCTGGCCCTGGCACCCTGGCTCGTCTGCGAAGAGGGCAGAGAGATCGCAGGCTACGCCTACGGGGCGAAGATTCGAGAGCGAGAGGCCTACCAGTGGTCGATGGAGGTCTCCGTCTATGTGGCCGAGGCGTTCCAGAAGAGAGGAGTGGGCCGAGCCCTTTACGGCGCACTTTTGAAGATTCTGCGCCTGCAGGGCTTCTGCAACGCCTACGCGGGGGCCACGCTCCCGAACGCGGCCAGTGTGGCGTTTCACGAGAGCTTCGGCTTTCGTCACGTCGGCACCTACCGCTCGATCGGCTTCAAGTTCGGTGCGTGGAGGGACGTGGGCTGGTGGTCGCTTGAGCTCCAGCCGGCCTATCCGGAGATTCCGGAGCGGCCTCGTGCGCTCGCATCACTCTCGGTGGAAGAGCTCGACCGGGCCCTCTCGGCGAACCCATGAGAATTCTTGAAGCATAGTGGCTGTTCCGTCATTGCCGCGCCATTCGAAAGAGGGGGTTCAGTGCGTGACGATCCGGTGGATCCAAGACTGGCGGCAGCCTTCCGCCTGCGGCTCGAACGGGCAGCAGGAGGAGTTGCTCGCTCCGCACACCGACGAGTCGGCGGTCCCCGGGAAGATCACGCTCTCCGGATACCCCGCGCACCTTGGGATGTAGGCGGCGAGCCGGCCGCTCGTCCCTTCGATGCTTCGGATTTCCCGGAGGTCGTCGGCCCAGCCTCTTCCGATGTAGCCACAGGTCCCCGGGGTGACGAGGTTGGGGTAGAGATGCGTCTCCAGGTCGAGCGCGGCCCGGGGAGAGGGCGAGAGCCTCGAAGCCACCATCCACCCCGCGAGGTGCGCACAGTACTCGCCTTCCACCAGGCCATCCGAGCTCGGTGCGCCGGAGTCATAGGCCGCGTGCGTGAGCTCATGCGCCAGCGTCTCCATCGTCTGCGGGTCGTCGAGCCGGGCCGTGCTGCCGGTCCTCACCCAGAGCGAGCTGGCGACGTACTCGCACTCTCCGGTGAGGGGATTTCGCAGCTTACCGTAACCGTCGTAGGCCCCGCGTGCAGTCGAGAAGGTGGAGCGGTCATGCTCTGTCACACCCGAACACGTCGCGTGAGCAGTGCCGTTGTCCAGATTGACCTGCATTCCTTCGTCGAAGCCGGCGCCGCGAAATCGCTCCCGAATGGCGGCCCAGATCGGGCGACCCAGGCAGTCGCCGCGAAACCGCTCGAGGAAGGAGACAAACGTATCCGCCTGGGTGCCGGTACCGAAGATCCGGAAGGGCACCCCACCGACTCTGGCGGTCCGCTCCTGCACGGGCTCGGGCGGGCAGGCGACGGCCCCACCAACGGTCGGCACTCCCCCTTCCACGACCGCCCGATCGACCGCGTCCGACCGGTCGGGCCAGACGCTCACCCGGTCCGAGCCTCCGCATTCGCAGGTCGAGATCATTCCAGGGCCGAGAATCCTTCTTGACGTTGGAGCCTCCTCCCCCGGAGCAGGCGCATAGCAGGGCCGCCGCCGCGACGAGACAGGCTCCCTGGATGAACCGAATCGGCATTCCAGCTCATTCTAGCACTTCTATCGATTGGGGGGCGCGTCTCAGGGACAGGGGTTGCCGGCCGCCGATGGTTCGGCGTGCACCACCTGGAGCGTGCACCACGAGTAGACCATGATTCTGGTGTCGGTACGCTCCGGGAGGATCGGCCCCAGGGCGACGGCCTCCGGGCGCTCAGCGATTCGGGCGCATGCCAGTACGCGGCCCTGGAAGTCGCGGTCAGAAGCCGTCGCGCAGCGATCCAGCGCGAGCGAGGTTTCGTAGGCACGCGAGCTGTAGCTCAGCATGGAACGGTTCGTCTCGCGGTCCGTGACGAAGGGGATTCCGCCCCAGGCCCTGACGACGTCGTTGCTGCAGCGGATGCGGGGGGCCGCCTCCGCGCGGAAGCCGGAGTCGGTGGCGCACATGTCCAGGAGTGAGCGAACGTAATACCGGATCTGGCTTCGGTCGACACGAGGGCGCGAGTCGTCCTCCCGTCCTTCTGGCGCGGTCAGGTTCGCGAGGGCGCCGGAGGCCGCAAGCGCCTCGTTGACTTCCGTAATGACCGTTTGGCGGCAAGCGAGGGCGGCGTCGAGGCTCGCGCGCACCTCGGGCCGGGTGCAGGATTCGATGAACTCCAGGAAGTGCCGCGGCTCCGTGTCCCAGGTGGGCAGCGGAGCGGAGGCGAGAGCGAGAGAGCAGCTGGCTACATCGGGGATGCTCGTCCGGGCGGCCGGGTCCGCGCAGATCCGGAAGAGCTCATCTCGCAGCCGGGATCCCGCGGTTTCCGGAGTCGGGCTCCAGTGGCGCAGGGAGGATTCGATGCAGCCGCGCACGACTTGCCGGTTGTTCCGGAACTCGGCCACCGCGCATTGATTCAGAGCCGTCGTCTGGTCCCAGGCCTCGCCCAGGCCGTTGGACTCGGACCGGTAGCACTGGAGGTAGGAGGGAAGCTCGGTTCCGAAACCCAGGTTCGCCCCGCAGACGTCGTACTTGTTGCCGTACTCGTAGCCCGCGCGCGCGAGGCCCCTGACGCAACTGGAGATCGCGCCCCGGGCCGTGCGTTTCTCGGGCGTGTTGCAGAGCTGCCTCACGGAATACTCGTCTAAGCCCTCGGCGACGGACAGGCGTACGCAGACCTCCACTTCGGGAGGCTCCGCGCGGGCGGATGGGACCAGGACCGACAGGACCGAGACGACCGAGAGTATGAGCACCATGGGCTCTGCCAACAGCAAGGGACAGTCCAAGCTGAAATGCACGGCTTCCCAGGCACTTACCTGCGCTCCAGCTGTCTAAACCTTGAGCAGTCGCTCGCGAACTTCCGATCCGATGAAGTTAGGCCGTTTTGGGACGAGTCGTCATGGCCCGAACTTCATCGAATCGGAAGAACAGCCGGTGGGGCCGGTGGAGTTGCATACCAGGCGGGCCGCGGGCCGAGTCCTTGCGTCCCGCAGTCCCGCCGCGCTAGACGCGAGCCATGGTGAAAGGCGCCCTCCTCTTCATAGAATCACAGGCCTTCGGCCGATCGCGAGCGTTCGGCTTGGCGGCGGCCCTGGTGATCGCTGCCTTCGGCGCGGGTTGCAACGACCCCCGCGTCTCGGCGGCGAACCGGCTGCTCGATGCCTACCGCGGCGGCTGTATGACGACGGGCCGGTGGACCGACGCCGCCCTTCACCACAACGCCGCGCTCAGCTCGGTGATCCGCTCGCTGCTCGACGACGATCCTTGCAAAGAGTTCGCGACCCAGCTGACGCATATTCAGGACCTGAGCACCCAGATCAACGGTCTGCTCACGGACACGGCTTTCGCCGACTACCGGCTGGCCGAGGAGAAGCTCCAGGAGCTGACGCTTGCGCTCGGCGCCGCGAGCGACCCGGACCTCGCGGTCGCGCTCAACACCGAGATCCCGACGACGCACGTGGATCTCGCCGGCAAACGCGCGGCGACGACGGTGGCCGGCGAGACCGCGGGCCGGGATCGCTACGCTCGGGCGACCGAGCAGCTCGGCCGGTACGTGCAGGGCCTGATCGGCGAATCGGGCACGATCTCGGGCTGTCTGCAGCGCAGGCCCGAGGCCGCCGTTCAGCTCGCGACGAATCTCATCGCCATCGGCGGCAGCTTCATCTCGCCGATTTACGGGGCCGCCGCGGCCGCGGTGGGCCAGCTGCTCAACTTCGGCATCGAGGCCATTCGCGAGTGGCCGGCCGAGCGCGCGATCCTGCGCCTCGAGCAGGACCAGATGCCGCTCGCGCTCTCGTGCGGCCTTCAGGCCATGACCGAGCTCTACTGCCAGGCGAGCGACGCCTTCGCGCTCGTCGAGCTTCAGGCGACGAGCTACCCGGAGCCCGGGCTTCAGCCCGACGCCGCGTGGAGGGG
>CAYJTX010000132.1:0-8537 GCA_964372615.1 uncultured Bacteriovoracaceae bacterium
CTGGACCGCACCAGATAGGCTACGGCAAGTCGTTACCCGGACAGGCTCCTAGCGCCTCTCACGGCTGCTACCAGCCGTATCCCGCTCCGATCAGGAGGAAGGAACCTTCGGTGTCGGCAAGCGGCGCCCCCGGTGCGTATTTCAATTGACCGATGTATGCGGTCACGAAAAGCCGGTTGCGAAGCTGGAGCGGGTGAACGTAGGTCAGTTCCCCCTCGAAATAGGCCTGAGATGTTGAAAACTCGAGGGGATTGAAAAACGACTGGAGCGGTACGAAGCGCAACGTAAGCCCGAGCCAGTCCCTGCGGCCCACGGACCGCTGGATGACCGCCCCGAATATCGGATCAATGATTCGCTGGACCCCGAAGCGCCGGGTATCGACCTTCATGAAGACCACCCAGGCACCGAGGAACGGGTCCAGGCGCCAGCCTCCCCGGTCCAACACGCGAAATCGCGCCTCCGCGTCGACAAAATACATCTTGACCGAATCTTCGCCCGCGGGCGGATCGAGACTGTGAGAAAGCTGGGCGATCGTCCCGAAGCCCCGGATCATGATGGAGAGGCGGACGTCCTCGGGACGGTACCAGAACTGGCCAAGAAAGGCCGCGCTCATCCCTGAGAACTTGGACCCGAAATTCGACTGCGTGAACGACGCGCTGAACATGCCGAGCCCCGCCCAAAACTCATACGGCGGAGGAACGTAGGGTTCATAGCGAAGCTGATAGATACTCCGGAGGGAGCGGTCATGAAGGCCGATAATTGCGGCCTCGGATGTCCTCCGTGACTCCAGCGGCACCGTGATCACCGAGTTCTCGGCCTCGATGACCTTCCCGCTGTACTCGATTCTCTCAACGTCCGACCACAGCACGTCAAGACTGAGCTCCTGTGGGCGCGTGCCAAGCTTGCAACCGACGAACATGAGATTCGGGCCCGCTGGCCTCTTCAGCTCACGGATCTTGAGGTGGAACTCCTTGCAGGACTCGTCGACGAAGATGGCGCTCTCGGAGAGTGTGATCTGGACGCGGACCTCCCACTCCTCAAGACTTCCCTTGGCGTCGATCACGCTGAATATCATCTGGCTGTCCTTCTTGAGGATGGGCAGCCGGATCGAGTAGCCATCCGAGGAGTCGGGCACGAGCTTGCCGCTTCGTGCCGCAAGAACCGTGGTGCCTTTGTCGGTGGGCACGCCCCTGAGCAAGAGCGTGATGTAGGGAACCGACACGGAACTTCCTGGGACGTAGTCCCACTGAAGAGGCACCGGCGCCAGTGTCGCCTGGATGCCCTGCTTGAGCACGCTCACACCCATGAGGCGGATTCTCTTGGAGCGGATCAGGATGCGTTGGGAGCCCATCGACTGGACCGGCGCGGCCTCCACCGCCGCCGAGGCCAGAGCGGCAACGACACTGACCGCGGCCGCAAGCCAGGCCCACGGAGGTCGATTGCGCGCGCAGGTCCTCATTTCTTCGGGCCGTATTTCCTTTCGAGCTCGCTCAACCGGAGCTTGTATTCCGGTTTTTCCGGATTGATTGAGGCGAGCTTGCGCGCGGCCTCGATGGCTGCGCCACCCTCCCTCAGCATGTCGAGCGAGAAAGCGAGATTGTACCAGCCCTGCTCACTTTTCGGATCCATCTGGATCGTCTGTTCGAAGGCGTACTTCGCATCCGTGAAAGCGCGCATCGCGAGCTTCGCGACGCCGAGATTGTACCAGGCCTGCACGTTTCGAGGATCGACGGCCAGTATCCCCCGATACGCCTGCTCGGCGGCCCCTGGATTCTGGCTGTCGAGCTCGACGCGTCCGAGATTAAAGAGCGCCTGCGTGTTGCCGGGCTCGGCGGCGAGCGCCCTCTGGAGCGCCTGCCGAGCCTCTTGCGTCCGCTTGAGCTCAATCAGGCAGGCGGAGAGATTGATGTCAGCCGCGGGGTACTTCCCTCCCTGGTTGTCGACCGCCGCGCGATAGTGCTCGATGGCCTTTCCGCACTCCTTCTTGCTCTCCTGATAGAAACGCCCCATGTGGAAGTTCACGTGAACGCTTCTCGGATTGAGCTGATAGGCGATCTGGAACGCTTTCTCGGCCTCGGGGATCTTATTCAGCGACTGGTAGGCGATGCCCTGGTTCAGCCGACAGTACATGTAGGTAGGCCAGTGCTGCTCGCAGCGATTGAGAAACTCGAGCGAACGCGCGTACTCTCCCCTCCCCAGGTATACGAGCGAGAGGTTGTTGAGCGCCCGGCCTGAGGTCGGGTTCTTCTCAACCGTGTCGGCCCAGAGATTCTCGTCGTTGAGCCAGACCCGGTTCCGCTCCTGGGTTCCAATGACCAGGCCCACCGCGATCGCCGCGTAGAGCCAGCCCAGGCGCCTCGCCCTCGTCTCCGGAGTAAAAAAGGCCTCGGCGCAGAAGAGGAACACGGTGAACGTACCCCCCACAAAGCCGACATAGGAGAGGTACATCCGGTGCTCGTTGATCGCCTCTGCCAAGGGGATCACGCTGGAGGCGGGAGAGATGGTCACGTAGAACCAGACGAGCCCGAAGAGCATGGCCGGGAAGCGCTTTCGGTTCATCCAGGCGAACAGGATCACGAGCACGTTTCCGATGGCCGCCTGGATGACGTAGGGCTCGGTCGCGGACAGTGAAAACACGATCGACGCGCTATCGGCGTTCAGCTCCCAGGGCCAGAACCACAGACGCATGTACCAGAGGTAAGCTCGCCACTGAGTGAAAAAGTAATGGAGGGGCGAAACGACGCCCCGTGACTCGTCTCCCTCGCCCGAGCGCATGGAGAGGTACCAGCCCAGCAGCGCCACGAAGAGCGCGGCGAAGGGAGCGGCGACGCGGAGCGCCCGTCCGATTCGCTGCGATGCGCCGCCCTGGAGCAGGAAGATCTCGGTGAAAAAGACCATCGCTACGAGCGTGATGCCCTCCTCCTTCGAGGCGACGGAGAGGAAGTAGAACAGTAGCGCGAGCGCGAGCCTGCGCTGGTCGCCGCTGTCCCTGAACTGGAGATAGAAGAGATAGGCCCAGACGTAGAACATCGCGCACTGGAGCGAAGTGGTCGCGGAGATATAAACCGCGCACTCCGAAGTCGCCGGATGGACCGCGAAAAGCGCGGCCAGGAAAAACGCGGCCCACTCCGGAGTGATCGGGAAGACGTGACTCACGAACGGGAACTTGATCTTCAGATTCTTGACAGGGAACCAGCCGGGCTCCCGCCACAGGCGCCTCCAGATCGCGAAGAGCGCGAGCGCGACGAGCATGTGCATCACCATCTTCATGACGTGGAACGGCCAGGTCTGGCCGCCTCCGATCAGCCAGCAGATTGAGTAAAAGGTATAGACCAGCGGGCGATACACCCGATTCTCGGGGATAAACGACGAGGTCTTGTTATCGAGCCAGAAGCTCGGAATTTCCTTGAGAGAGCGCACCGCCAGGTTGCTCTCGACGCTATGGGAGTCGTCGAAATGATACGTGGCATTGATGCTAGACACGTTTCAGAGGCCGACAATGATGGAGAGCCAGACTCCGACCCGCCGCAGACTCAGCGTCATAGGTAGTCCATTCCCTTTTCGGTGAGCTGCTTGCGTCTTCCGTCTTTCCACAGCACGTCGATCTTGCCCGTCACGATCCAGAACTGCCCGTGACCCCCTTCCTTGACGCCGATTCCGATCTCGCCTTCCTCCAGAATGAGGCGTCCGACGGGCGTACGAACCTCCAGCCACTGCGTTGACCCTTCATATTGGCTGGTTTTCGCTCGGAACATCCCCCGCTTCACTGTCCACACCATCGATCGTCGGCGACCGTCCATGTCCCTGCGCGCATCCTCCAGGATAAACTCTCCGTCACCGTCCATGGCCACGATCCATCCCCCGTGGGTGAGAAGCTGGGCCTGCCCCCCCTGGGCCAGTCGAAAGAGGCTGCCCAGGAAGTAAGTTCCACCGGGCTTCAGTGCCCCCCACTGCGGATCGTCGGCTTTCGGCTCGGGGGAGAGCTCCATGCCTTCGGAGTCCTTCGGAACCGAGGCGCGTCCGAAGACCTTTCCGTTTACCCGATCGAGCTTTCCGGCCGAGCGATTGTCGTCGAGGTCAGGGATGGGCAGCTCCGGAAACGGGTCCCTATGAAAATAGACCCAGACCCCCGCTCCAATGCCAGCAAGCACCGCGAGCGCGACCACACCAACGACTACCGACCGTCGTCGCGACGAAGCGTGAGGCTTCTCCATTCTAGAGTATTGTCCGGAGGCCTGAAAACACTGTCAAGCCGCAGAGATCGATGTGGATTGAAGCCACTCCTCGACCCCGACGCCCTGAAAGCGCCGAAGCACGGATTCGAGCTTGGGAAGTGTCGAGTGGAGCCGCCAATAGTGCACCACTCCCTCCCAGCCACGAAGCGGGAGGCGAGGGTGGGCCGGATCCAGCTCCCGAGGGTGAAGTACGATCATGGGCGGCTGACCCCTCTGCGAGGCTCTCGCGAGACCCCAGCGAATCACGCAGCCCGGCCAGATGCGAAAGAAGGCCCCGCTCGCGAAGGGCAGGCGTGCAGCTCCGATCGTCAAGACTGTGACGGGCACGCGCGTGAGTGCGCCCTGCCGGCGAACTTGAAGCGGTGCCCCCGCCTCGCCAAACAAGGGGGTGCGCACGGGGAACTGACTCGAATCGTATTTGAATCCCTGGGCGATCAACTCGTCGCAGTACCAGGGCGTGCGCTCGTCGACGGACCAGCTCGGAGCCCGGAACCCCCGGGGCGCGCGCCCTGTCAGCTCGCCCAGGAGTCCGACCGAGCGGCGGACCTGCTCCCTGAACGCCTCCCGCGACATACCGTAGACGAGATCGTGAGTATAGCTGTGCGAAGCTATCTCATGGCCCGCCACCTGGAGGCGCTTGACGGCCTCCGGATAGCGGGCGGCGAATTCGCCGAGAACGAAGCAAGTGCTCAAGGCCGAATGGCGCTCCAGAACCTCGATCCAGCGGTCCGTATTCGCGTCCATCGCGTACCGCCGCTCGCGCACCGTCGCGGCGATCGCGGCCTCCTGCCCGCTCAAGCTCGAGAAGTTGGCGTGCTCCCAATCCTCGACGTCCAGCGTGAGCATGACTCTCGTCGCGAGAGGGGCGCCCCCGGGCGGCATGCGTCGATTCTAGCACGCGCCGCGGAGCCTCTGCTAGAATCGGGGTGATTCCCCATGCCCACCGCCATCGTCACCGACGGCCTCTGGAGAAAGTCTCTCAGCGCCGTGCGATCGCTCGGCAAGGCGGGCTACTCGGTCACCGTCTTCGGAGGGAGCGCGATGACGACCTCCCTCTGGTCGCGCTACTGCTCCCGGCGCGTGATCGCGCCGCTCGCCGCAGACGACCCGGATGGATTCGGAAGGGCGCTGCTCGCCGAGCTCCACGAGTGCGCCGCGCGTGGGGAACGCCCCGCGCTGCTTCCGATGGAAGACCCGACCCTCGACTGGGTATCGGGAAACCGGGACGCACTGAAGTCGGTCTGCTCGCTTCTGATCCCTTCGCGCGAGGCTCTTGCGACCGCAGAGGACAAAGCGGCCACGAGCGCCGCCGCCGCCGGCCTCGGGCTGGCGGTACCAAGAAGCTGGACGCCCCAGACTCACACCGACTGCGCCCGACAGGCGAGGGACCTCCTCGAGGGAGGCTTCGTCGCCAAGCCCCGAAAAGGAAGCGGCTCGGCCGGTATCGTCTACGGCGAAAGACTCTCGGACACGGACTGGGAGAACCGCTGGCGGCGCTTCGGCCCCTATACGATCCAGGACCGCGTCCCGGCGGCAGGGAGGGGGCTCGGGGTGAGCGCACTCTTTGATTCGAGCTCGCGGTGCGTCGCCTGGTTCGCCCACGAGCGCCTTCGGCAGTATCCGGTGACGGGCGGTCCGAGCACCGACCGGCGCGCGATCCATGACGAGAAGCTCGTCACCGGGAGCCTGAAACTGCTCCAGCACCTCGGCTGGCGCGGGATCGCCATGGTCGAGTGGAAGGACGACCCGCGAGACGGCATCCCGAAGCTCATGGAAATCAACCCGAGGTTCTGGGGAAGCCTGGAGCTCGCGGTGCGCTCGGGCGTCGACTTCCCCAGCCTGTACGCGCGAGCCGCCTCAGGCGCTTCGCTGGAGGCCCCCCCCGCCTATCCCGCCGGCGTTCGCTGCCGGTGGATGGTTCCCGGAGAACTGCTCCGCTACTACTCTGAAGAGAATTCGCGACGCGAGGGGATCTTCGAGTACCTGCGCGGCCTCCCCGGCTCGGCCGAGGAATGGGACCGATCGGACCTGCGCGGCACGCTCGCTACCGTCGCTTGCACGGCCGCGCTCGCGCTCAACCCTCGGTACTGGAAGTACGTTCGTCGGGGTTAGCGGGGGGAGAAGGCAGGGCGAATTCGGTCTGCTCGAGCGAGCGCACGCGCGTCTCGAGTATTCCGAGCTTCTGCACGAGCACCTGCTTGTCGTTCTGCAGCTTCGTCAGGACCGTGGAGTAATGCACGAGGATCAGGAGCATGAAAAAGACGAGCAGGAGAAAGAGCGCGGTCGGCGGGTAGTAGACCCCCACGAGGCGCGCGAAATCCTCGAGCCAGGAGCGCCTGATCGTGAATACCAGCAGCACGCCTGCCGTCAGAAACCACAGGAAGGAGTACTTTTCCTTGAGGCGGTGCCGGCGCACGAGCTCGATGAGCGTGCCAAAGAGGACCAGGCAGCCCGCGATGGCCCAGAATTCGATCCGCCACGTGTACTCCGGGGATACGGCGACCGCCGCGAACGGCGAGTTGGCGTTCACGGCAGTTCCAGGTCGTCCGGATTCCTGCGTTCCGGAAGGGGCCGGATCACGTCGATCACGGAGGCGAACGCGACCTTGACCATGTAATAGACGCTGCGGAGAGGGGTGATGCTCGAGATGCCCCGCGTCCGCTGGCGCATCGAGACCGGGACCTCGAGAATCTTGAACCCTCGCCTCGCCAGCGGAACGTACGCTTCCACCTCGGGATAGTCGTCCGGATAGTAGCGTGAGATGAAATCGCTCGCCTCGCGGCTGAATGCGCGGAAGCCGCTCGTCGTATCGGCCACGTCGATGCCAACAAGCAGCCGGAGCAAGCGCGAGAAAAACCACGTTCCGACCTGGCGGAGCGAAGTCGAGACGTTTCCTCCCGCTCCTCTCACGTATCGGGACCCCACGACCACGTCCGCCCTGCCGGCCAGGACCGGGCCCACGATCTCCGGGATCTGGGACGTCGGGTGCTGGCCGTCGCCATCGAGCTGGAGAGCGACATCAGCGCCCCAGCGAACGGCGTACATGAATCCTGTCTGCACGGCGCGGCCGATGCCGAGATTCACTGGAAGAGTCACGTAGATGGCGCCCATCTGAAGCGCGATGCGCTCGAGAACCTTCTCAGTCTGATCGGTGGAGCCGTCGTTCACGACGATCGGCAGTATCTCCCAGCGCGGCCGTTCGGCTCTGAGACGCTCGATTTCGCCCAAGACGAGGCTGATATTGCGTTCTTCGTTGAAGGCGGGGATCACGACGGCGACGCGCGGGAGCCGAGCGGCCCCTCCGGCGCGTTCGCCGGGCTGAACCAGGCGCAGGCGCTTGGTCCCTGCGTGACTGAGATTTTTGGCGGTCGTCGACACCTTTTTCCTCATTTCCCTGATCGGTTTCCAGGGGATCCACCTAAAAAATTATCTAGAAAAAATATGGAATTAGCCAGGCCCCTTGCCTTCTTTGACTCCGTGCACTACGCTGTTCGTGAGAGTTCATTAACAGAGTGTGTCATTCCCCTTAATAATCCAGCGTGTTAAGAGTGGAATGACGAGGAGGCTTGGCCCAAGGAAGCGGGCCGTTTGAAGAGGGTGGTTTCCTCAAACCCCCTTTGAAAAAGGCAAACCGACCGAAAGGGCGGATACGCAAAGCCACGGGGCTAAGGGTCTGGTTACCCCGACGGACCTACGCTAGCCGGGCTGCCAAAGGAGGAGCAAACGCGGGCCAGTACGGCCTGAATGCGAGTTCAAAGGGGGGTCCCCTACAAGGACCTCCTCTTCAATCCCACGAGGCCTGGGCTGCATGTATGCGGCCTGGGCCTCGCCCGTTTCAGGGGACCAGCGTTAAGGAGACGCCCCGGTGCATGTTGGGCAGACGCAACTTGAGGATTCGTCAAATTCCCGGCTGTGCGCCCTCCACACCCCAGCGTCAACGCCTTGATGGTTCCTCAAGGTCGCACCCGATTCTGGTTCAACTGCCGCGTCTGGGCTAAGCAGGGCCAACAGGTATGGGATTCGACGGCCTTCTGGTGACCGAGATCTTCCACAGCATCCAAGGCGAGACATCGCTTGCGGGCCTCCCCTTCTCTTTCGTGCGACTGACCGGCTGCAATCTCAGATGCGTCTATTGTGACTCGGCGTACGCCTTTCACGGGGGCCGCCGGATGAGCCTCGACGAGGTCGTCGCCGAAGTGCGCCCGCACGGAACACGTGACGTGCTCATTACGGGAGGAGAGCCCCTTCTGCAGCGGCAAACCCCGGCGCTCGCTCGCAGGCTTCGCGAAGAAGGCTACCGGG